>NZ_JBNHGE010000011.1:0-85870 GCF_059090935.1 Arthrobacter sp. Y3223166
GCGAGCCCCGCCACGGCGCCGGTGTCGCAGGCTCCGGCGGCCGGCCGGCCGGCTGCGGCTCCGGCTCCGGCAGACAAGCCCAAAGTCAGCTTGTGGCCCGGGGACGATGACACGACCGGTGTGCGGTCGGCCGGCATGTTCCCGTCCGCCGCACGCAGCAGCAGCGAACCCGCGGTCGATGACTACGAGTACGACGAATACGACGACGAGGAACGCAACAGCCCGAGGTCTTCCAGGTTGCTGGTGGGCGGGCTGCTCGCCGTCTTGCTGGTGATCGCGATCGTGGTGGCGGTGAGCCAGCTGAATCTGTTCCGCGGCGGCCCCGTCGCCGGCGGCTCACAGGGCGGAAACGAAACCGCGGCCGCGTCCGGCCCCGCAGAGACCGGTGCGGCAGAAGAAACGTCGGCTCCGGCCGATGAAGTCGTCGTGCCGGTCATCGCCGGTCTCACCCGCCAGGTTCCGGACTTGCCGGAACTCGACGTGGAGAACGACGGCAAACTGCCCGAAGCCATCGACGGCAACCCCGCCACTTACTGGGCAAGTTACCAGTACGCGTCGGACCAGTTCGGCGGCTACGCCGGAAACATGGCGCTGGTTGTCGAGCTGGAAGAGTCCTCAAGCATCAGCTCGGTAGTGTTGACCCAACTGAGCGGCACCGGAGGGAACTTCTCCGTGCTCCTGAACGATGAACCGACGCTGGACGGCGCCGACCAGGTCGCGCAGGGAAGCTTCACGGCACAGAAGACCACTATTCCGGTGCCTGAACAGGACGGCGCGGCGCCCAAAGCGCAGTACGTCCTGATCAACTTCACGCAGTTGCCGAGGCTGTCCAACCCCATGGGCGGCATGCCCTTCGGCATCCGCATGGCCGAGATCGAAGTCTCCTAGCCCGTCCAGGAGCGGCTGCTCAATAACCTCCCCGGAATAAGCCGGGGGCACCGGCCGTTGAGACAAGTGCCGGGCTAACCGCTCCTTTGGGGTGGCCGGCCCTTAGGGTTACATCAACATCAGAGGAAGAGGTTCGCAGGCAGTGAGCACAGATACCACACCGTCCGTCCGCGACGTCATCATCGTTGGGTCCGGTCCGGCCGGCTACACGGCAGCTGTTTACACCGCGCGTGCCAATCTCAAGCCACTGCTCATCGCCAGCTCCGTAGAGGCAGGCGGCGAGCTGATGAACACCACCGACGTGGAAAACTACCCCGGGTTCCCTGACGGCATCCTGGGTCCCGAGCTGATGGAGAACTTCCAGAAGCAGGCCGAGCGCTTCGGCACCGAGATCCTGTTTGAAGACGTCACGAGCCTTGAACTGGAAGGTCCGGTCAAGAAGGTCACCATCGGCTCCGGCGAAACCTTCCTGGCCCGGTCCGTGATTATCTCCACCGGTTCCGCTTACCGGGAACTGGGGCTGCCCGACGAAAAGCGCCTGGCCGGCCACGGCGTCAGCTGGTGCGCAACCTGTGACGGTTTCTTCTTCAAGGGCCAGAACATCGCCGTCATCGGCGGCGGCGACTCCGCGATGGAAGAGGCCCTCTTCCTGACCAAGTTCGCGGAGTCTGTCACGGTGGTCCACCGGCGGGACACCCTGCGTGCCTCTAAGATCATGCAGGACCGTGCCCTGGCCCACGAGAAGATCAAGTTCGTGTGGAACTCGGAAGTCGTCGGGCTTGAAGGCGACACCAAGGTCAGCGCGCTGAAGCTCAAGAACACGGTCGACGGTTCCGAGTCGGTGCTGCCGGTAACCGGCGTGTTTGTCGCCATCGGCAACGATCCCCGGGTCTCCCTGGTCAAGGACCAGCTGGAACTGACGCCCGAGGGCACGATCGCCGTCGAGGGCCGGTCGTCCCGCACCTCCCTGCCGGGCGTCTTCGCTGCCGGCGACGTTATTGACCCCACCTACCGCCAGGCCATCACCGCCTCGGGCAGCGGCTGTGCGGCTGCCATCGATGTGGAACACTATCTCGCTGAGCGCGCAGACACCTTGGCCGACGTCGCCGAACCCGCAACAGTCTGAACCGGTTGTAAAAGGAGAAAAGCATGAGCAACGCAAAAGATGTCACTGACGCTACTTTCGACGCGGATGTCCTGCAGTCCGCCAAGCCCGTGATCGTCGATTTCTGGGCGGAGTGGTGCGGTCCCTGCCGCATGCTGTCGCCGATTCTCGATGACATCGCTGCTGAGCATTCCGACAAGGTAGAGGTCGTCAAGCTCAACGTGGACGACAACCCGGCCACCGCAGCCCAGTACGGTATCACCTCCATCCCAGCCGTCTATGTCTTCAAGGACGGCGCGGTGGCCGCGACATCCATCGGCGCCAAGCCGAAGCAGGTCATTGAGCAGGAATTCGCAGAATTCCTTAACTAGCCAGATGGAAAACGACGCTGCAGACCAGAGCCTGCGCCGTTCAGACAATAGTCGACGCGTAGTAGCCCTTCGTGAAGGGCTACTACGCGCTGGCATTTCCATGGCCTATTTAGCGCCGGATCAAGTAAACAACCCCACCGTCTTTGATGACCATGTAGATGCGGCCGTACGCACCTTCCAGCAGGCCCGGGGGTTGATGGTTGACGGCGTGGTCGGTCAGGAGACCGAACGAGCCCTGGCGGAGGCACAGTTCAAGCTCGGGGACCGTCCGCTGATATTCACGCTGTACGCGTCGCCTCTTCGTGGCGACGACGTCACCGAGCTCCAGCGCCAATTGTCGTTCCTCGGCTTCTACTACGGTCACATCGATGGCGAGTATGGGGAGCGGACCTACCACGCGGTCCGCGAGCTGCAGCTGAATCTGGGGCTCGAACCTTCCGGCGTCGCGGATCAACAGTTGACTGCCTCGATGGAGCGCATTAATAGGACGATCAGTCCGAGCCAGGCGTTCTCGCTCCGGGATTACGAACGGCTCAACCAAGCCTCTGCGGCACTGCGTGGCCGGACTATCACCCTCGCTCCCGGCGCCGGCGCAGCGCACTGGGCAGACAGCCCCGACGTTGCCTCCGGCAGTCGTCTGACCGAAAAACTCGTCGCCGGCGACGTCGCCAGCCGCGTAAAGAAGATCCTGACCGAGCTCGGTGCCAGCGTGGAAATCGTTGACAAGCCAACGGATGGCGGTGGTTTAGACCGGACTTTGCTTATCAAAAGGTCTTCTCCGAGCTTGAGCGTTGCCCTCCACTGTGACTGGTTGCCGCAAGAGGCAGCCAACGGCGTCAGCGCCTTTTTTTGGGGCCGTCCTGAATCAGGTGAAGTGCGTTCTCCCATTGGGCACCGCGCCGGCGAACTTATCCTGAAGGAGATCGTGGCCCGCACAGGGTCTACCAACCTGGGTATCCACGGTCGCAGCTGGGATATCCTGCGCCTGCCCAGCACCCCCTCGGTGCAGCTGGACCTCGGTTATTTGAGCAGCCCGTTCGACTCCCGCCGGCTCGCTGATCCTATTTACCGGCAGGTCTTGGCTGATTCTATTGTCATCGCCATCCAGCGGCTTTATCTGCTGGAAGAGGACGACGAGCCGACAGGCACCTTGGCTCTCGACGACGTTCTCCGCTTCAATCCAGGTACCTGACTCCCGCGCGGCTCAGTCTCTTGTTTCACCTGGAACAGCGGCGGCAGGTTTTCATTGTCGGGCGTTTCACGTGAAACGAAACGTACCGCTTACCGCTTCCTCGTCCCGGCTCCCCGCTGCACCCGGGGGGATCCAGAGGCATTTGCCTCCGACGGACCGGGAAGCACGAAAATGTGGGTACTTCCACAGCTACTGGATATCCGTCTGGCACTATCGTTCTTGTTGCACTCAGAAGTGGATAGTCGCCGTGGGCGATTCGCTGTCGTCCTTGCTCCTCCGTAGGTGCCTGGCTGCGAATACGCGGGTACTGGAAGCCTGTGACCGAAGTTCGCCTCTCCCCCGCTATCGGCCTGTCGACTGTAAGAACCGGTTGCCGTTTCCCCCAAGCCCGGACTGTCCTCCTCGGATTCCGCCTGTCCTGCGTCAAACAAAGCATCCTGAATGCCGCGCAGGACGGACCCGCGGCCCACGTGGTTCCACGTGAAACCTCCAGCAAGGGCCAATTCGGTGTCTAAAGCGGTCAGTGACGTCCCTGTCAACGCACGCCGCTCCCCGTCGTGCCTTTGCGGAAGCTGGGATCGCGACTGCACGCCTTTCCAAGGCTGGTGCTCTTAAGTGCTTCGACATGCGACAGGGATCGGCGTCCGAGGCCTCTCCAGTGCCGCCTCACATCTTCCTCCTCTCGCATGGAGGGCGAGAACGCTCGACCTCGCCCGTGGTGAAAGGACTCGCGCAACTATTATCATCCGAATTAGCGCGATAACGGCTCTGCATGTGAGGCAGCGTCCAGGCCATACGGTTCCATTGGGAGGATCCCGGGGCTAGCCCCTTCGTGCCGCCCCGCCGGGATAAGGCCCCATCACTCAAGGAAGACAAGCTGGAGTGCGATCGCTTCATCCACTGCGTGCGGTGTGCACGCTCAATCTCCTGTCCGTCCAACTATGCAGCACATCCACGCGACCGTAGTTCCGTCGCTGAGACGACCAGCGTCCACGCTCTAGCGCTCGGGACAGCCGAGCCCTGCGCCAGGTTCGAGTGCGCTGACCGTCTTTTGGCGAGCGTTCTTGGGTTTCATGCGGAACTCCGCCCCGCCGTCGGGCCTGGATCATTGATGCTTAGGGCCTCCCACATGGCCGAACCCAGCGCGGTTAGTTCCACGTGAAACATAGTTCGTTCCACGTGAAACATATGGGGTCGCTTTGCGGGCCAAACGATGCTGCGCACAAGAATCGATTGTCTGCTGGCCAGTCCGACCAGCGCTATTGCGCTGGCCGACGCCCTGCGCGCGCCTCGACATTTGGGATAGGGAAGCAACAGAACGGGTCATCGCTCCCGACCCTTTCGATAAGAGCAGTGGGAGAGCCATGTCTGCCCCTCCCACCTGGTTGCCCGTAGCTACGGTCACGGACTAGAGCCGATACCCTCCGGAATTTGCTTCCCGTCCAACGGCTGCTTGGCAAAGGAAAGATGCTGCTAGCGCGGCGGCTGCTGTCGTCGTGCACGTGAAATGCAGTGCTCGGAAGGGGCTCGTGGCCAAGTTTTGCTCCAGAGAGCAACTGGCGACGACCGACGCCTCGCTAGTCCACTTTCCGGTTCTGCTCTGCCGCTCCCGTGTTTCACGTGAAACACGCTTTTTCTCCTTTGGGTTTGGTGTTACGGTGCCAGCCCTCCCCTACAGTTAGACCTAAGTTCCCGCGACTACGCGGAGTATACATGCCCCCGAAAGGACTGGGCTGCGGTCCGGGCGACAGTTGGACAAACGGCGCGTATGGGATTTTTCCACTGCCCCCGCCACGTCGTACGCCGAGGATAAGATCCCAACTACTGCCCAGGTTTCACGTGAAACATTTCGCGCGCATAACCCAGCATCCACCGCCCTTGCTGCTGCTCTACTTCCATCAGCACATTCGGAAAGAGCATTTGCCCAATTGCCACCATTGAACACTCCTGCGAAACGGGGCTAAAGCGTCATCTCCAACACAGGAGGCCGCTGCTCACCGCCGGCAAAGTACGACATGAGGGTTCAGTGGGGGTGAGGCTCATATCAAGAACTTATGCCTCAAGCGCGGCGCACCAATCTCGGATGCTAGTTGTCCAGATGACACAATTGCCAGGTGCCTGAAGGGCGGGGCTGGGCGGGCCAGTCATGATCCAGCGCCTGCAGCGGAGTTTCACGTGAAACTAACCTCTCCCTTGCTCGGCTGAGCCTGCTCACCTTCTTGTTGCTCGGAGAAGTCGGATGTCGGCGTCGCCCTCCGGGGGAAGAGACAGAGCCTGGCCGGTGGGGCTTAGCCCCAAGAATGGCGACGTTGACGTGCGAGCCAGGACTACACCTGCTCGTCCCGAACACGCTTTCCGAGGACGAACCCGTGCGGCCTACCGATTCTGCAATCTCACCTATCGTCCCGTGCCGTAGCAGCCAGGATTTGATGTGCGTATCTCATACTCCTGGCGTTTGGGATGTCGCTTCCAGCCATCCCCAAACCTACTATGCGGCAGGTGCAAATGCGCGGGGCAGTGGCTACTACGCACCTGGCGCTTCCTTCACCTTTTGCAGGTCGAGAATGCCACGTGCCGTTGCTCCCGGGCGCCGGAGTTGCACGTGAAACACCTAGTAACAGACCCGGCTTGCTAGCGCCACGTCGACGAGCTAGCAGAACGCGCCAAACAGACGTCGAAGTCGGAAACAGACTTCACGCAAGAGCGCTGGTCCCGATCCCTAATGGGAAGAGTGGAACCGACACTCCCCTACCCCTTCCCACACTCCGCACTGGGTGCAGATGCAAAAAGTTCATGCGAGACCGGAACTCGACTGTGGGTTCTACAAGCTAGGACAATAGGCTTGCTTAAGCGATGTGCACCAAGCATGTCAGCGGACCCGAACCAACCCGGAGTTGCACCTCAGGGCAAAGCAATGGGCTCCGTCCTTGTGGAACGGAGCCCATTGTTCACGTGGAACGAAGGCTATGGCGTCGCCGGGTTCAGCACGTCCATGATGCGGTTCAAGTCATCAACACTGGCGAACTCGATGCTTACGCGGCCCTTCTTGGCACCCAAGGTGATCTTAACGCTGGTGTCCAGGCGGTCCGACAGGGAACTAGCCAGATAGTCTAACCGCTCGTGCCGAGCTCCCTCACGGGGCTTGCTTTCGCGTTTGGGCCGTCGCACGCCGTCGCTCAGGGAAACGATTTCCTCGGTCGCCCGAACGGAAAGGCCCTCGGCGACAATCTTTTGCGCCAGCTTCTCCATTTCTCCAGGATCGTTGAGTCCCAGGAGGGCGCGCGCATGGCCAGCGCTCAACACGCCGGCCGCGACCCGCCGCTGAACCAGCGGAGGGAGCTTCATCAACCGTAAAGTGTTGGAGACCTGCGGCCTTGACCGACCGATCCGATCCGCAAGCTCATCATGCGTGCAACCGAAATCATCAAGCAACTGCTGATAGGCCGCAGCCTCTTCCAGCGGATTCAGCTGGCTGCGGTGCAGGTTCTCCAGCAGGGCGTCCCGTAACAGGTCATCGTCGGAGGTTGACCTGATGATCGCCGGAATCGTTTCCAGGCCGGCAGCCTTGGTGGCCCGCCAGCGGCGTTCGCCCATGACCAACTCGTACTGTGCGCCGCCATCATCGGAAGGTCGCACAACGATCGGCTGGAGGACGCCGATCTCACGGATCGAATGCACCAGCTCCGCCATGTCTTCCTCATCGAAGACGGTGCGAGGCTGTTTGCGGTTTGGCTGGATCGCAGTAACGAGGACTTCGGCAAAAGTGGCACCGGGAACCTCGACTAGGTCGGCCCCCGACGTTTCACGTGGAACTGAAACTTCGGTAGGAGCCGAGGGAGCTCCGGCGCTACCCCTGCCAACCGGTTCGGCCGAGTCCTTGGCGGAAGCGTGCGATTCGCCGGCAGCGCCATTGCCATTCGCTCGGGAAGAATCGTCCTTCACAGACTTCTTTGCCGCCGGCTTCTTGCTGCCAGTAGTCGCAAGCTTTCGCGGGGCCCGCAACACTTCGGCTACCTGCGCGGCGCTCGATCCGGTTACGGTCTCGGAGTCAGTCGTCGTGAGGACGGCGGCGTCCCCTTCTTCCCTCCGACTGGAAGCGGGAAAGAAAACGTCTACGGGTCGCTGAGTCCGACGTTTGGCGGAGGCTTCCTGCCCCTCGGTGGACTCGGTCTCCGCTGGGGCCGGAGCACTGGGTATCAATGCGCCCAGGCCTCTTCCCAAGCCGCGACGTTTTTCACTCATCTGGACCCTCTTCCGTCATGCGCCGAGCTAGCATGCACATGCTCGCTTAAGGCGTAATTCTACCGTTGCAGTACGCCTTCACAGTTACTTGCCGCGCTCGGCGATTTCGGCTGCGGCCTCCTGATAGGAAAGGGCCCCGCTGGACGACGGATCATAGGTGATCACTGTCTGCTGGTAACTCGGAGCCTCCGAGATGCGGACCGAGCGCGGTACGACCGCACTTAAAACCTCGTTCGGGAAATGTTCCCGGACTTCTGCTGCAACCTGAGCTGCGAGGTTTGTTCGTCCGTCGTACATCGTCAGCAGGATCGTAGAAACAACCAATCCAGCGTTGAGGTGCTTCTGAATCATCTCGATGTTCTTGAGGAGCTGGCTCAGCCCCTCCAAGGCGTAGTACTCGCACTGGATGGGAATCAGTACCTCTTGGGCGGCGACGAAAGCGTTAACTGTTAGTAGGCCCAGGCTGGGCGGGCAGTCGATAAAGACGTAATCCAGCCGGGGCAGTCCTGCCGTCTCACGTTCCTGCGCGTAAACCTCGATGGCTCGGCGCAGGCGCTGTTCACGGGCCACCAACGACACCAATTCGATCTCGGCCCCGGCCAGGTGAATCGTGGCGGGTGCGACGACGAGGTGGGCTATATCGGGGCATTGTGCGATCACGTCCCCGAGCGGCATATCGTTGATCAGCACGTCGTAGATACTGTCGACGTCAGCGTGGTGCTCGACCCCGAGCGCTGTTGACGCGTTCCCCTGCGGGTCGATATCGATGACCAGGACGTTCAGGCCGGCCGTAGCAAGGGCAGCAGCGATATTGACCGTTGTCGTGGTCTTGCCGACCCCACCCTTTTGGTTGCTGACCGTCAACACCCTGGTCTGGGCGGGCCTGGGAAGCTCCTTGGCCTTCAGCCTCTCACGCCGGCGGTTTTCGCTCGCCAATTCCTGCGCGAGCGGTGTGCTTTCGTCAATCGAATCCATAACGTTTGAAACCGTAGCCTCTATCTTCATGTTGGAGTTGGCTATCTCAGCCTCGTTCCCAGGGGAAGTTTCACGTGAAACAGGACCGCTAGGGGGGACGAGCGCAACCATGTTCGGTTGTTCAGCCACTCCGCGGTGCGACGACTCTTCGGCTTTGGTCCCGGTGAAACCCGACACCGTGTTGTTGATCGCCACTTGGATTCCGCCCGCTTTCACTGTCCGCCACCGACCTCTCCTAGCCTATCGTTGCGCGGCCGGATTCACGGGGCGCTGCATGGGTGTGTGGGGGAACAGGTCAAGCATCAACACGGATGCGGACTACCGTCGTCGGCTCTTCCAAGAGATCGTCCCCGACGGTCAAGACCTCTGTTTCTCGGCCACCGAGCTTCCTGATGACCTTTTCGGCCTTCTGAACCTCGTCAGCTGCGCTGCGGCCCTTGATTGCCAGCATTTCGCCCGTGCCATGCAGCAGTGGAATTGAGAGGCGGGCGAGCTTGTCGAGTGCCGACACCGCTCGAGACGTCACGACGTCAGCTGTGACGTCGTCCCCCGCCAGCTCTGCCCGCGTCCGCAGCACCGCGACGTTGTCCAGCGCGAGATCCTCTATGACTTCGTTGAGCCAGGCAACCCTTCGTTCCAACGGCTCGATCAGGGTCAAACGCAAGTCCGGTCGCGCCAACGCGAACGTCAGTCCTGGCAGGCCGGCCCCGCTTCCGACATCCGCGACCGCGGCGTCGCGCCGTATCAGGTGTGCGACGACGGCGCAGTTGAGGACGTGCCGGTTCCACAATCTCGGGACTTCCCGGGGGCCCAGCAAACCCCGTTCGATGCCTGAGGTGGCCAAATGCGCAACGTATCGCTCCGCCAGGCCCAGGCGTTCACCGAAAACCGTGTGGGCAGCCCTGGACTCTGCCACAGTCATTTCAACTACCGACATACCTCTGCCTATCAGACCATTCCGCCGGACAAGATCAGGACTCCACCGACACCACGATGTGGCGGTTGGATCCTTCGCCCTCGGATTCGCTGATCAGGCCGAGCTCGGCAACCGCGTCATGGACGATCTTGCGCTCGTACGCGCTCATCGGCTCGAGCGCTACATCGCGGCCCGACTCCTTGGCTTCGGCGACGGCGTCTTCAGCGATCTTCTGTAGTTCTTCGCTGCGTCCTTCGCGGTAGCCAGTGATGTCCAAAACAAGGCGGGAACGGTTGCCGGTCGTCGTGAGAACCGACAACCGGGCCAGCTCCTGCAAGGCTTCGAGGACTTCGCCATCCGGTCCCACGAGCGCCTTGAGCGCGTCGTTGTCTTCCTCTTCGGAGACGATCGAGATGTAGGTGCGGCCGTTGCGGACCTCGATGTCGATGTCCCCATCGATATCGGCGATGTCGAGCAGCTCTTCCAGGTAGTCCGCAGCTACGTCTCCTTCTTCTTCCAGACGTTTGGCAGAATTCGAAACAGCTTCCTCCTGCTGTTCGTCCGCTGCAGCCTCTTCGTCGGGAAGTTCTTCAGTCACTTCGGATACGCTTTCGCTGCTCATTTTTTCTTCCTGTTCTTCCGCTGTGGCTGCTGGCGCTGGCCTTTCACCTCTGCCGGGGAATCGGCCGCCGGCGCCTCGGTCTTCCGCTCGCCCAGCAGCGGTACCATCGGCAGGCCCTTCTTTGCACGGCGTTCTGCCAGTTCGCGGGCAGCCTGCGAACCCGGAGTGGGCATGCGCCGGATCACGAAGAACTGCTGTGCCATGGTCCACACGTTGGTAGTTGTCCAGTAAATCAGCACACCGATGGGGAAGTTGATGCCGCCGATGCCGAACACGAGAGGCAGGATGTAGAGCATCATCTGCTGCTGCTTCATGAACGGTGACTGCATTGCTTCGGCGGACATGTTCTTCGCCATGATCTGCTTCTGCGTGATGAACTGCGAGGCAGTCATCGCCAAAATCATGATGATCGACAGGATGACCACGGCGACCTGCTGCTCGCCCCCGCCCCCGTGCAGGAGGGATGCGGAAAGCGGCGCACCGAAAATGGACGAGTCGTCGAACTGACGGATGAGTTCGGGCGACAAAGCGCCAATCCCCTCGCCGTTCTCGCTGGCGCGCGAAGCGTTGTTCAGCACGCTGAACAGCGCGAAGAAGAACGGCATCTGCACCAGCATCGGCAGGCAGGCCGAGAACGGGTTGGTGCCGTGCTTTTTGTACAGCGCCATCTGCTCCTGCGTCATGGCCTGACGCGACAGCTGGTCGGTCTTTCCCTTGTACTTCTGCTGCAGCTTCCGGAGGTCGGGCTGCAGTGCCTGCATCCCCCGCTGGGCCTTGATCTGCTTGACGAAGACCGGAATGAGGGCCGCGCGGATCACCAGCACCAGCCCGATGATTGAGAACGTCCACGTCCAGCCGTTGGCCGGGTCCATCCCAAGCCAGGAGAAGCCGGCGTGGAAGGCCCACAGGATCCCGGAGACGACCCACGTGAACGGGGTCAGGATGGTGTTTAAGAAGTCCATTACTGATTTGCTCCTCGGGCCGCGCCGCGGCCTTCATCGTCGGCCGGAATGAATGGGTGGTTAAGCTCCACGATCCGGGGGATTCTGGAAGGGTTCTCCTGCAGCCACAGGTTGAAGGATACAGACGCCGGAACATGATCCACGCCGCCGGGGTTCCATGGGTGGCATCGGAGCAGGCGGCGGGCGGCCAGCCAGCTGCCCTTGGCAGCGCCGTGGACCGTCACTGCTTCCAATGCGTACGCGGAACAGGACGGGAAGAAACGGCAAACCTGGCCGTACAGGGGCGAAACGAGTTTGCGGTACACGCGCAGCACGCCGATCAGCGCATACTGCAGGGGACTCGTGGTCCTCCTGGGCACGGCGGCATGGGCGGGAACCGGTACGGCACGGGCACTCATTCGGCTCTCCCCTTCTCTCCGTGCGCAGCTTCCGTCGTTGCGGTGCGCGTTAAGGTCAACTTGCCGAGGGCGGCCTTGAGAGCCTTCCGGTAATCCAGTTCCAAAGCGTTGAAGTCTGCGTCGGCAGCTGCCGGAAGGGCCCGCACAACCACGGTGATCCCTCGGGAATACCCATTCTCCCTTAAGCCGGCTGCTGCCAGTTCCCGCAGTCTCCTTTTAACGCGGTTGCGCATGACGGCGTTCCCGACGGCCTTCGAGACGATAAAGCCGAAAGATGCCGGTCGGGCCGGGTCTGCTGCCGCCGCATATAACACTAAGTTCCGGCGCCCTGAGCGGGCGCCGGAACGTACAGTTGTTGAGAAGTCCGCCGAGGTGCGCATCCGGTGCTGGCTGGGAAGCATGTGCTACCCAGCCCGCCGAAACACGCCGCTGCGGGAACTGAACCTCACAGCCGGGTCGACAAACTGGCTATTTAGGCCGACAGTTCGGTGCGGCCCTTGCTGCGGCGTGCGGCCAGAATGGCGCGGCCGGCGCGAGTGCGCATGCGAAGGCGGAAGCCGTGCTTCTTGGCACGACGGCGGTTATTCGGCTGAAAAGTCCGCTTGCTCACGGTGGTTACTCCAAGACGATCGACAGATGCGGTTGGACCCATTGCAACAAGGGGGAAGAACAGGTCGGCGCTCTATATGGGGTCTATTCCATTGCCAGGGCGTTGGACGCACAAGGACAACAAAGTAGACATGAAGGACTAGTCAACGTTAGGCGATGCCGGCGAGTACCGTCAAACCGGCCTTCTCCGCACCCGGGCGTTTCCGTGGATAACCCCTGTGGACAACTCCACGCCAAAGCCGCTTTGAGCGGCCGGAGCGCCTCTCGAAAGCGACGTCCACAGGGGCCTGCATCCCAACTGTCGTCCAGCAGATTCATGCTCTACTCTTGGCAGGAGCCCCTTATCCACCGTCTGTGAATAAGTCTGTGGATTTCGGGCTGGCTGTCGGCAAATGCCGAAGCATGCTGAGCATTTCTGAGGGGTACTACGTGGACACGGACCAGATAAATGACGTCGGAAGTTCCTGGCGCAAAGTGGTCCGGACGCTGGAACAGGACGATCGTGTCTCCCCCCGGCAGCGCGGCTTCATCGTGTTGGCGCAGGCCAAGGGCCTCATCGGCACAACCCTGCTGGTGGCCGTGCCCAACGAACTGACACGCGAAGTCTTCCAGTCGCAACAGCTCAAAGACCCTCTGCACGACGCCCTGTTCGAAGTCTTCAAGGACGACATCCTCTGCGCTTTCAGCGTCGACACGGATATGGCTCCGCAGGCGGAACCGGAACCTGAACAGGAGCCCCGCCCGGCCCCGGCGGTCGTGCGCAGCGAGTCACTTCCCCAGCCGGCGGCGCAAGCCGCTTCCCCTGAACTGGGCAGGCTCAACCCGAAATACATTTTTGACACCTTCGTCATCGGTTCATCCAACCGCTTTGCCCACGCGGCGGCCGTCGCGGTGGCCGAAGCGCCGGCCAAGGCGTACAACCCGCTATTCATCTATGGCGACTCGGGCCTGGGAAAAACCCACCTGCTGCACGCCATCGGGCACTATGCGCGCCATCTCTACAACAGCATCCGCGTCCGGTACGTGAATTCGGAAGAGTTCACGAACGATTTCATCAACTCCATCCGCGACGATGAGGGCGCCAGCTTCAAGCAGCTGTACCGCAACGTCGACATCCTGCTGATCGACGACATCCAGTTCCTGGCCAACAAGGACGCGACGCAGGAGGAGTTCTTCCATACCTTCAACGCCCTCCACAACCACAGCAAGCAAGTGGTCATCACTTCCGACCTGCCGCCGAAACAGCTCTCCGGCTTCGAGGAGCGCATGCGGTCCCGGTTCGAGTGGGGACTGCTGACCGATATCCAGCCGCCGGAGCTGGAGACCCGTATTGCGATTCTGCGCAAGAAGGCCATCAGCGAGGGGCTGTCCGTCCCCGACGAGGTCCTCGAGTACATCGCCTCGAAGATTTCCACCAACATCCGTGAGCTCGAGGGCGCGCTCATCCGCGTCACCGCGTTCGCCAGCCTGAACCAGCAGGCAGTGGACATGGGTCTCGCCGAGATAGTCCTGAAAGACCTGATCACCGACGAAGGGGCACAGGAGATCACATCGGCCACGATCCTTGGCCAGACCGCCGCGTACTTCAAGCTCAGCATGGAGGAGCTGACCAGCAAGTCCCGGACCAGGACGCTGGTAACTGCGCGCCAGATTGCCATGTACTTGTGCCGTGAACTGACCGACATGTCCCTGCCGAAGATCGGCCAGGAACTCGGCGGCCGCGACCACACGACCGTCATCCACGCCGACCGGAAGATCCGTGAGTTGATGGCCGAGCGTCGAGCCATCTACAACCAGGTCACGGAGCTGACCAACCGCATCAAGCAGCAACAGCGCGAAAGCTAGCTTCCCGGGCGGCTGCGGCCGAGGCTGCGGCTGCGGCGGCCCCCGCCCGGAACTACACCGGTGAAATTAACAGGTGTGGATAAGGTTGTGGATTCTTAAGTGGACAACCCGAGTCCTTAAGAGGAAAAGTGCCCTGTCCCCTGTGGACGCCCGAAATTACAAGGATCTGCATCCACAGGCTGCCAGTGCTTGCGACGACCGCCCTGCACATCTTGTGAACACCCAACTTCGGCTCAGGCGCAGGCCGTACCGAGGTTTTCCACAGTATCCACAGCAGTTATTAACACTACGAATCCCATTTATTGATGTTCTTCCAAATAACATTTGACCCTGTTCCGGTTCCCACGCATCGTGCCCAATCGGCCGAACAGGACCTCTGCGCACTCTCGGTGCGCAATGACGGTTGCTGCGGCTAAGCTTGCACAGAGAATCGTTGCCATCTGCTTCAACCTGGTGTTCGCAGTCCCATTCGCTGCACCCCGGCCAGACGCAGGCGGTCTTCCCCGGCATGTTCGTTGTGAAAGGTGGCTTACTTCAGTGAAGTTCAGAGTTGATCGGGATGTTCTGGCGGAAGCCGTGACATGGACAGCCCGTTCCCTGTCACCACGCCCGCCTGTCCCCGTTCTGTCGGGCCTGCTCATCCGGGCCGAAGGCGGCATGGTGAGCCTTGCCAGCTTCGACTACGAGATTTCCGCCCGTCTCCAGATCCCGGCGGACGTCACTGAAGAAGGCACCATCCTGGTCTCCGGACGCCTCTTGGCAGACATCTGCCGAAGCTTGCCGTCGGCGCCTGTCGACATCGAAACCGACGGTTCGAAGGTTGCCCTCACCTGCCGCAACAGCCGGTTCAACCTCGCCACCATGCCCGAGGGCGATTATCCGGAACTCCCTGCGCTGCCGGAAGTCAGCGGGGTCGTGGACGGCGAAGCATTCGCCCAGGCTGTCAGCCAGGTCATCATTGCGGCCAGCCGCGATGACACCCTGCCCATCCTGACCGGCGTCCGGATGGAAATCGAAGACGACCTGATTACTCTGCTCTCCACCGACCGCTACCGCCTGGCCCTCCGGGAGCTGTCCTGGCGTCCGGCCACACCGGGCATTTCCACGAGCGCGCTGGTCAAAGCCAAGACTTTGAGCGAAGTAGCCAAGACGTTGGGTGGTTCCGGCGACCTGAACATCGCGCTTTCGGACAATAGCGAACTGATCGGTTTCGAAAGCGGCGGACGCCGCACGACGTCGCTCCTGGTGGACGGTGACTATCCCAAGATCCGCTCACTGTTCCCGGACAACACCCCGATCCATGCGACAGTCGAAACGACCACACTGATCGAAGCCGTCCGCCGCGTGTCGCTCGTGGCCGAGCGCAACACCCCGGTCCGGTTGGCCTTCACCGACGGCCTCCTGACCTTGGACGCGGGAACCGGCGAAGACGCCCAAGCGTCGGAGGCGATCGAAGCGTCGCTCTCCGGGGATGAAATCACCGTCGCCTTCAACCCGCACTACCTGTCCGAAGGCTTGAGCGCCTTTGACAGCAAGTACGTCCGGTTTTCCTTTACCACGCCGCCGAAGCCTGCGGTCATATCCGCCCAGGACGACCTTGAGGGCGACGACAAGGAAGACTACCGGTACCTGCTCATGCCGGTGAGGTTGCCCAACCAGTAATACCCGCCGACCCATGGACGAGAGGAAAGAGTGACTCGGATGCACATCGGACTGATCGGCTTGGGCCGGATGGGTTTCAACATGCGGCAGCGTCTTCGGGACGGCGGCATCGAGGTAACCGGCTATGACCGGAACCCGGAGGTCAGTGACACCGGGACCGTTGACGAAATGATCCGGGCCTTGCCGGTTCCGCGCACCGTGTGGGTCATGGTGCCCGCCGGCGAGGTCACCGACACGGTCATCACAGAGCTGGCCGGCAAGCTCTCCGCCGGAGACGTGGTGATCGACGGCGGCAACTCGAAGTTCACCGAAGACCAAAAGCACGAAGCCCTCCTGGCCAAAGGCGGGATAGGTTTCATTGATGTCGGCGTGTCCGGCGGCGTCTGGGGCCTGGCGAACGGTTATGGCCTGATGGCCGGCGGAAGCGCCGACCTTATCCAGGCAGCGATGCCGGTCTTCGACGCGTTGCGGCCGGAGGGCCCCCGGGAGGAAAGCTTCGCCCACGTGGGCGACGTCGGCGCCGGCCACTACGCCAAAATGGTGCACAACGGGATCGAATACGGGCTGATGCAGGCGTACGCCGAAGGGTACGAACTGCTGGAAGCCAAGGACATTATCAAGGATGTTCCGGGGACTTTCCGGGCCTGGCAAAAGGGGACGGTGGTCCGCTCCTGGCTGCTGGACCTGATGGTGAAGGCCCTCGACGAGGACCCGGGATTGAGCCAGGTCAGCGGTTACGTCGAGGATTCCGGTGAAGGCCGGTGGACTGTCGAGGAGGCGATCGGACACGGTGTCCCGGCCCCGGCCATCACCGCCGCGCTGTTCGCACGGTTCGCGTCGCGCCAAGACGACGCGCCCGCCATGAAGATGGTGGCCGCCCTCCGTAACCAGTTTGGCGGCCACGCAGTCAGAAAGCCTGCACAAGACCAGGCCGGCCGCCGCAACGAGTCGAAGTAGCTGTAACGCATTGTTTGTTGAATACCTGTCCCTGACCGATTTCCGCACCTACCCGCAGCTCGACATCGCCCTGAAGCCCGGCATTACGGTGTTTGTCGGAGCCAACGGGGTCGGCAAGACCAACATCGTCGAGGCCATCGGCTACCTCGCGTCGCTCTCGTCGCACCGGGTCAGCAATGACGCACCCCTCATCCGCTTCGACCAACCGCGTTCGTTGGTGCGGGCACGGGTGGACCGGGGCGGGCGCAGCACCTCGCTGGAACTGGAAATCACCCCGGGCAAGGCCAACCGGGCCCGGATTAACCGCGCCAACCCTGTGCGCGCGCGGGAAATCCTCGGGCACCTGCGCACGGTGCTCTTCGCCCCCGAAGACCTCGCGCTGGTCAAAGGCGACCCGTCCAACCGGCGCCGCTTCCTCGATGAGCTGCTGGCCAGTTTGGTCCCGCACCATGCGGCCACCCGCAGCGATTTTGAACGCGTCCTCAAACAGCGCAATGCCCTGCTCAAATCGGCGCGCGCCAGCGGACGGTTTACCGCCGCCCATGAAGCTACCTTGGAGGTGTGGGACCAGCACATGGCACAGGCAGGGGCCGCCCTGCTGAAGGCCCGGCTGGAACTGGTGGACCTGCTGCAGCCGCACCTGGACGCGGCGTACGCCGCCCTTACCGATGGCTCCAAACATGCGGCCGCCGTCTACCGCTCCACCATCCACAGCCAGCTGTCGGATGACGGCGAGGTGGAGAACGACGGCGGGGCGGGCCTTCCCCCGCTGGCAAGCCTGGGAACGGCCGAACTGGCGGAACTCTACCTTGCCGCCTTCAAACAGCAGCGCAAGCGGGAAACGGAGCGGGGCATCTCGCTGGTGGGGCCGCATCGCGATGAGTTGGAGCTGCTGCTGGGACAGGCACCGGCCAAGGGCTACGCCTCGCACGGCGAAACCTGGTCTCTGGCGTTGGCCCTCCGGCTGGCCTCGTACTACGTCTTCTGCGACGACGACGCTACGCCCGGCGCGACTCCCGTCCTGATCCTGGACGATGTCTTCGCCGAACTGGACAACCAGCGCCGGTCAAAACTCGCGGGCATCGTGGCCGGCGCGGAGCAGGTGATCGTCACAGCCGCGGTGGCCGAAGACATCCCCGACGCGTTGGCGGGGGAACAGTTCATGGTAGTGCCGGGAGGCGTGGCCAATGGCCAGGAAACCGCCTGACCGGGCCCGGCCGCAGGAGCCGGCAGCGCCTGCGGGACGGCGGCCGGGCCTGCCCGATCCGGCGGTGCCTCCCCCGCCCGCGGGACCGGCGGGAGCGGAGCCGTCCCGTGACGAAGGAGCTGTCGAAGACCTGGACGCCGCGAAAGCCGTCCTGAACCGGGTGCGCCTTGCAGCGGCGGCCCGCGGCGACGTGCGCACGAGGGCCAACAGCCGCCGCCGCGCATCCCGGGGGGCGCGGCCGTCCGCCGGCCCGCAGGATTTCGGCCGCGACCCCCAGGGCTTGGGGCGCGTGTTCGACCGGTTCGTCGCAGAACGCGGCTGGAACTCCCCGGTGGCCGTCGGCTCGGTCATTTCGCGGTGGGATGAATTGGTCGGCGCGGACATCGCTGCCCACTGCCGTCCGGAGAGCTTCGAGGAAACCACGGTGCAGGTCCGCTGCGACTCAACGGCTTGGGCCACGCAGCTGCGATTGCTCAGCAGCGCCCTGCTGAAGCGGTTCGACGAAAAGCTAGGCCCCGGCGTCGTGACTAAAATCCAGGTGCTGGCGCCGGCAGCGCCCAATTGGCGCAAGGGCAAGAGGTCCGTGAGCGGCCGCGGACCGCGGGACACCTACGGCTGATTTCGCCCCTCGCGGGAGGCCGGTCGGAAGCAGCCGGCACCGGCTCGCTTAGACGGCGTGTAGGACGCTGGAGACGTCCGCGGACATACACGGTCCCATCGGGCACCCGGCGGCGGCGTCAAAACCCGGTTTCCGTGCCGCATAGAGCCATGTTCGTGCAGGATTCACCGCCCTGACACGGTAGAATTGACTAGGCGGCGCCCGTCCTCTATCCGGAAGGGCGCCGACACACGAGTCCCCCGGACGGAACACAAGGAGTCAACGGCAACTGTGGCAGAGGACAATGAGCTGGAAAACACCGGCGCAGAACCCCAAATGACAGAGGGCAACGACGGCAAGCACTACGACGCCAGCGACATCACCGTCCTTGAAGGCCTGGAAGCCGTCCGCAAGCGCCCGGGCATGTACATCGGTTCCACCGGTCCGCGCGGGCTGCACCACCTCGTGTACGAGGTGGTGGACAACTCCGTCGACGAAGCGCTGGCCGGCTACTGCGACACCATCAACGTCACGCTGCTGGCCGACGGCGGCGTCCGGGTGGTGGACAACGGCCGCGGCATTCCCGTGGACATGCACCCAACCGAGGGCAAACCGACCGTACAGGTCGTGATGACCATCCTGCACGCAGGCGGCAAGTTTGGCGGCGGTGGTTACGCGGTCTCCGGCGGCCTGCACGGCGTAGGCATCTCGGTGGTCAACGCGCTGTCCGCGCGGGTGGAGACCGAGATCCGCCGGCAGGGCTACGTGTGGCACCAGTCGTTCGCCAACGGTGGCCTCCCGGTGGGCGACCTGCGCCGCGGCGAGGAGACCACCGAGACCGGGACCTCGCAGACCTTCTGGGCGGACCCCGAGATTTTCGAATCCACGGAATTCGACTTCGAGACGCTGCGCGCCCGCTTCCAGCAGATGGCCTTCTTGAACAAGGGCCTCAAAATTGTCCTGACCGATGAGCGCCGTCCGGAAGTCCACGCACCGGACGCCGAGGACGTGGACCTGGACACGACGCCCGGCACCGAGGTCGAGACCACCGCGGAACACCGCCAGGTGGTCTACAAGTACGACAACGGCCTGCTGGACTACGTCACGCACCTGAACTCCTCCAAGAAGGTGGAGGTCATCCACCCCGAGGTCATCGCGTTCGAGACCGAGGACACGGAGCGCAAGCTCTCGGTGGAAGTCGCGATGCAGTGGACCACCTCCTACTCGGAGAGCGTCCACACCTACGCGAACACCATCAACACGCACGAAGGCGGCACGCACGAAGAAGGCTTCCGCGCCGCGATGACCTCGTTGATCAACCGCTACGCGCGCGAGAAAAACCTGATCAAGGAGAAGGAAGAAAACCTCACCGGCGACGACATCCGCGAGGGCCTCACTGCCGTCATCTCCATGAAGCTGGGCGAGCCCCAGTTCGAGGGCCAGACCAAGACCAAGCTGGGCAACTCCGAGGCCAAGGGCTTTGTGCAGCGTGTGGTCACGGACGAACTCGGTGACTGGCTGGAGCGCAATCCCGGACCCGCCCGCGACGTGATCCGCAAGTCGATCCAAGCCTCGCAGGCCCGGCTGGCCGCCCGGAAAGCGCGCGAATCCACCCGGCGCAAGGGGTTGCTCGAATCCGGCGGCATGCCGGGCAAGCTCAAGGACTGCTCGTCCCGCGACCCATCCAAGTCGGAAATCTACATCGTGGAGGGCGACTCCGCGGGCGGTTCGGCCGTCCGCGGCCGGAACCCGGAGACCCAGGCCATCCTGCCGCTGCGGGGCAAGATCCTGAACGTGGAGCGGGCCCGGCTGGACCGCGCGCTGGGTAACGCCGAGGTCCAGGCCATGATCACCGCGTTCGGCGCCGGCATCGGCGAGGACTTCGACGTGGAGAAGGCCCGGTACCACAAGATCGTGCTGATGGCCGACGCCGATGTGGACGGCCAGCACATCACCACGCTGCTCCTGACCCTGCTGTTCCGCTACATGCGCCCGCTGATCGAGAACGGTTACGTCTACCTGGCGCAGCCGCCGCTCTACCGGATCAAATGGTCCAACCACCCCCACGATTATGTCTTCAGCGACCGTGAGCGGGACGAGACCGTCCGCCGCGGCCTGGCGAACAACCAGCGGCTGCCCAAGGAAAACGGCATCCAGCGGTACAAGGGCCTCGGTGAAATGGACTACACGGAGCTGTGGGACACCACCATGGACCCCGACCACCGGACACTGCTGCAGGTGACGATGGAGGATGCCGCCGCCGCGGACCAGACCTTCTCGATCCTGATGGGCGAAGACGTCGAATCCCGGCGCACCTTCATCCAGCAGAACGCCAAGGATGTCCGCTTCCTCGACATTTAGCCCCGCCGCAGCCGGCCGGCCGCCGGCCGCTGACCGGGCCGCACCAAGGTTTTGACGCAAAGGAAACTTAAACGATGAGCGACGAAGAGACGCCCGACCTGCCCGCAGGCACCGGCGATGAGCCGATCGAGGGCGAAATCCTGACCGACCGGGTGGAGCAGGTCGACCTCCAGACCGAAATGCAGCGGTCCTACCTGGACTATGCCATGGCGGTCATCGTCGGGCGCGCCCTGCCGGACGTCCGCGACGGCCTCAAGCCGGTGCACCGGCGGGTGCTGTACGCGATGTTCGACGGCGGTTACCGCCCCGAGCGATCCTTCAACAAGTGCGCCCGCGTGGTGGGCGAGGTCATGGGCCAGTACCACCCGCACGGCGACATGGCCATCTACGATGCCCTGGTCCGCCTGATCCAGGACTGGACCATGCGCTACCCGCTGGCGCTGGGGCAGGGCAACTTCGGCTCGCCCGGCAACGACGGCGCGGCCGCCCCCCGGTACACGGAAACCAAGATGGCGCCGCTGGCGCTGGAAATGGTCCGCGACATCGACGAGGACACCGTCGATTTCCAGGACAACTACGACGGCAAGAACCAGGAACCGACCGTCCTGCCGGCCCGCTTCCCGAACCTGCTGGTCAACGGTTCCTCTGGCATCGCCGTCGGCATGGCCACCAACATCCCGCCGCACAACCTGCGCGAAGTGGCCGACGGGGTCCAGTGGTACCTGGACAATCCCACCGCCAGCCGTGAAGAACTCCTCGAAGCGCTGATCCAGCGGATCAAGGGGCCCGACTTCCCCACCGGCGCTCAGATCCTGGGCCACAAGGGCATCGAGGACGCCTACCGCACCGGCCGCGGCTCCATCACCATGCGCGCCGTGGTCAACGTGGAGGAAATCCAGGGCCGGACCTGCCTGGTGGTCACGGAACTTCCATACCAGGCGAACCCGGACAACCTGGCCATGAAGATCGCCGAGCTGGCCAAGGAAGGCAGGGTGGCCGGCATCGCCGACCTGCGCGACGAGACCTCCGGCCGCACGGGACAGCGCCTGGTCATCGTGCTCAAGCGCGACGCCGTGGCCAAGGTGGTGCTGAACAACCTCTACAAGCACACCTCGCTGCAGGAGAACTTCGCGGCCAACATGCTCGCGATCGTCGACGGCGTGCCCCGCACCCTGACCCTCGACGCCTTTATCCGCCACTGGGTCACCCACCAGCTGGAAGTCATCGTCCGGCGCACCCGCTTCAGGCTGCGCAAGGCCGAGGAAGAAGCGCATATCCTGCGTGGCCTGCTCAAGGCCCTGGATGCGCTCGATGAAGTCATCGCCCTGATCCGCGCCTCGTCCACCACGGAAGAAGCCCGCGACGGCCTGATGCAGTTGCTGGACATCGACACGGACCAGGCCTCGGCCATCCTGAACATGCAGTTGCGCCGGCTGGCCGCCTTGGAACGGCAGAAGATCCAGGACCGCCACGCCGAGCTTGAGCGGATGATCCAGGAGTTCAACCGCATCCTCGCGTCCGAAGAAGCCCAGCGCAGCATCGTCAGCGAGGAACTCGCCGAGATCACCGGCAAGTACGGTGACGACCGCCGGACCCAGATCATGATGGGCTACGGCGGGGACATGAGCATGGAAGACCTCATCCCCGAAGAGGAGATGGTGGTGACCATCACCCGCGGCGGATACGTCAAGCGCACCCGCAGCGACAACTACCGGTCCCAGCAGCGAGGCGGCAAGGGAGTACGCGGCGCCCAGCTCCGCGGCGACGACGTGGTCGAGCACTTCTTCGTCACCACGACGCACCACTGGCTGCTGTTCTTCACCAACCTGGGCCGGGTGTACCGGGCCAAGACGTACGAGCTGGCCGAAGGCGGCCGCGACGCCAAGGGCCAGCACGTGGCGAACCTGCTGGCCTTCCAGCCGGACGAGCACATTGCCCAGGTCATGGACCTGAAGGACTACCAGCAGGCCCCCTACCTGGTGTTGGCCACCAAACGCGGCCTGATCAAGAAGACCCGGCTGGAGGACTACGACACGAACCGTTCCGCCGGCGTCATCGCGATCAACCTGCGCGACGGCGACGAGCTCGTTTCGGCGCGGCTGGTCGCTGAGACCGACGACATGATGCTGGTCTCCCGGCGCGGCCAGTCCCTGCGCTTCACCGCGACGGACGAGGCACTGCGGCCGATGGGACGCGCCACGTCCGGTGTGACCGGCATGAAGTTCCGTGAGGACGACGAACTGCTGGTCGCCGGCGTGCTGCGCGAGGACTCCTACGTCTTCATCGTGACCGCCGGCGGTTACGCCAAGCGGACCAAGGCCGACGAATACCGGGTCCAGGGGCGCGGCGGCCTGGGCATCAAGGTGGGCAAGTACCAGGAAGAACGCGGGCACCTGGTCGGCGCACTCATTGTGCAGGAGGAAGACGAGGTGCTGGTGGTGATGGAAAGCGGCAAGGTGGTCCGCTCCTCCGTCGCCGGTGTCCCCGTCAGGGGCCGCGACACCATGGGCGTCATCTTCGCCAAGCCGGACAAGAAGGACCGCATCATCGCCGTCGCCAGGAACTCCGAACGAGGCCTGGCCGCGGACGAGGAAGACACCGACACGCCGGACACGCCCCAGGGTCCCGAAACCGGTGGCACAACCGGCGCCGAATCTGCGCAGCAGGCAACCGATGAAGTACCGTTGGACGCAGACATGACGCAGTCCGCAGCCGAAACGACGGCGCCGGAAATCGGAGGTAACGAGTGAGTACACCTAAAACGCCACGGCCGGGCACGCGCCCGCAGCCGGCCAACGCGCCCCGGGCTACCACTCGCAGCGGCGGCACGCCTGCACGCCCGGCCCAGCGCCCGGCGAACAGCGGACAGCGTCCGGCCAACGGCGCCCAGCGCCCGGCCGGCCAGCCCGCCCGTCCAGGACTCGTGCGCCCGGCTCCGAAGGCCAAGGTCCGCCGTGCCCGCCTGCTGGTCAGCAAGGTCGACCCGTGGTCGGTGCTGAAGATGGCCTTCCTGCTCTCCGTCGCCCTCGGCATCGTCACCGTGGTGGCCTCCATCGTCCTGTGGACGACGCTGGACATCACGGGCATCTTTGACCGGGTCAACGGGCTGCTGACGGAAGTCGCGGGTACCGAGGGCGGCGGATTCGACCTGCGGTCCTACGCCTCGCTGGGACAGGTAGCGTCCTTCGCCACCATCATCGCCGTCGTGAACGTGGTCCTGCTGACCGCACTGGCCATGCTGTCCGCGGTGCTTTACAACATCTCGGCGACGCTGGTCGGCGGCATCGGGGTCACGCTGACGGACGACTGAGCGGATTTGAAGTTCCGGCCCGGCGTACTGTAAAGTCGTATCTCGGCCCGCAAGGGCAGGGGGCGTATAGCTCAGGCGGTTAGAGCGCTTCGCTGATAACGAAGAGGTCCCAGGTTCAAGTCCTGGTACGCCCACGGATGACTGATCCCACCGATGTCGGGAGGACACCGTGAAGAAGTTGCTGCTGATGGCAGCCGCGGCCGCGGGTGTCTTCGTGTACAAGAAGTGGCAGGAATCCGAAGCGGAGAAATCCGCTTGGAGCCGCGCGACCGACAAGGTCGAGTGACTCAAAGCATCGGCCGGTTCGACCGGCCGGACCCTCCGGGGGCATGGCGCAATTGGTAGCGCACCTGCTTTGCAAGCAGGGGGTTAGGGGTTCGAGTCCCCTTGCCTCCACCGGAAACGCGAGGCCCCGATCTACGGATCGGGGCCTCGCTGCGTTCGCGCCCCACTGCTGCTCCCCCGCTGCGTTCGCCCCCCGCGGCCGCGGCGGGATGGGGTTGGCAGGGTTCACCCCTAGGCTGAAGGTGTGATCATTTTCCTGGCCACACTGGCTGTGCTCGGCATCTCCGCGTCCGGTCCCATCATGGCTGCCACTGCCGCCCCCGCCCTGGCCATCGCATTCTGGCGGAACATCATCGGCGCCGTCGTGATGGGAGTACCCGCGGCGATCGGCCGGCGCCAGGAGTTCCGGAAGCTGACGACGTCGGACATCGGCTTCAGCGCGGTGGCGGCCGTCGCATTGGCGCTCCACTTTGCCTGTTTCATCACCGCGTTGCAGCTGACCTCGGTGGCGGCGGCGACTGCTTTGGTCTGCCTGCAGTCGGCCTGGATCGTCCTGTTCAACCGGCTGCGCGGCATCAAGGCGTCCCGGCTGATCTTGTGCGGTGTCGGGCTCGCGTTCGCCGGCGTACTGGTGATCTCCGGGTTCGACCTGCGGCTCTCCAGAGAGGCACTGCTGGGCGACCTGCTCGGCCTGGTCGGCGGGGCCATGGCCGGGGTGTATACGATGGCCGGCGGCCGGGTACGGCGCCGGCTGTCCACGGGACCGTACACCACCATCTGTTACGGATTGTGCGCACTCATCCTGCTGGCTATGGCGTTGGCTTTCGGACAGCCGCTCGCCGGGTTCCCGCCCCAAGCCTGGGCCGGGATCCTGGCCGTGACCGTGGTGGCCCAGTTGCTGGGCCACTCGGTGCTGAACCACCTGCTGGCTGTCCTGAGTCCGCTGGTGGTTTCAATGATCATCCTGCTGGAAATCCCCGGAGCCGCCGCCCTGGCGGCCCTGTTCCTCGGCGAGACCCTTCCGTGGGGCACCTACGCGGGCCTGGCACTGATCCTGGCGGGCCTGGCCGCCGTCGTGCTTTCCCAGAACAGGTCGAAGGTGCAGGGACGCAACCCGGTGCCGGAAGCCAGCGGACCCGGGAGGGACTAACGGCTACAGCCCGCCGCGCGTCACGCGGACCTGCGTGCGGGCCTGGTGGACCCGGCGCAGCAGCTTTGCGGGGTAGTAGACGCTCATGAAGATCAGCATCGGCACCCGCGCCATGCGGCGGTCGATCTTGTGGACGTTGTAGGTGCGCTCGAAGCGCGTGACGTAGTACCGGTAGTCCTTGGGCGAATCTTCCAGCCTCCGGGCCGACATGCCGCTGATCATTTCCGGCACGTATTGGATCCTGAGCGCGTGGTCGGCCAGATGAACGGAGATATCGATGTCCTCGTGCATCTCGTCCGCCTCATCACGGCAAACCTCGTTGCGGATAATGTCCCAGGCTCCGCGGCGGATGGCCATGTTGGATCCGAAGAGGAAGTGGTACTGCTTCTTGGCCAGTTTCAGGACGAAGCGGCGCAGGCGGTCGTCGGCCTGGAGGCCGAAGCGCCGCAGCGGCATGTCGTAGTACAGCACCGGACCGGTGCACGCCATCACTTCCGGGTCGGCGAAAGCCGCTTGCACGCGCTCAACCCAGTCGGGCTCCAGGACGGAATCAGCGTCGATCCTGCCCAGGACTTCTCCGGTGGCATGGTCCAGGCCGAAGTTGCGCGTGGGGATCAGGCCTTGCTCCGCATCCTGCTCGAGCAGGATCAGGGGAACATCGGGGTATTCGGCCTGCATGGCCCGGACCAGGTCGGCTGTCCCGTCGGTCGATTTGTTGTCCACGACGATGATTTCCCAGGGTGCCACGGACTGGCACACCGCGGCGTAGACGCATTGGCGGATAACCGACTCTTCATTGAAGGCCGGGATGACGATCGACACGCTGGGCGCAGCACTTCTCACGGCATGAAATCTACCAGCAGGCTTGCCGGGAGTCCGGGAAGCGGGTCGTGAAGGGGATGGGACGGGAGAGAACAATGGGAGCTCCCCTTCGGGGAGCTCCCATTACGGCGTGTGCTGAAGGAAACTACTTCTTGGTGTCCTTCTCGGCGGCAGCGTCGGCAGCTTCCGCAGCCTTCTGGCCGGCCGCCCGCGCGGAGCGGGTGGGGCCGTTGCCGGTCGTCTTGGCCGTGGCTGCCGCGGCCTCGGAACCCTTATCGGAGACAGAGGTACCCGCTGCGGCATCCGAGGTGGCCGGGGCTGCAGCGTGTTTGGCTGTTGCGGTTTCGGCAGCCCCGGCGGTACCTGTCGAGGTGGAAGTTGTGGAAGTCGAGGCGGAGCTCGAGCTCGACGGACTGGTGGTGGTGGAAACCTGACCCGGTGCCGGAGTCGCACTCGTCGGCTGGACCGGCGTCTTCCACGGATCTTCGACCGGCCGGGCAGCCCGCCATGCGGCCACTCCCGCCGTTGCCGCGGCCGCGAGGATGCCCACGATCAGCCAACCCTTGCCGCCCCCGGACTTCTGCTGGTTTTTCAGCTCCTTGGCAGCCTTCCTGGCATGCCCGGCGGCTGCCTTTTGGGCTTTCTTGAGGGCGCGCTTGGATCCGCCCGCCTTGACGACGGCGGCCTGCACCGAAACGGGCAGCGCGGTCTTGTCCAGCGTCTTCGCGACCTGGTCTGCGGTAGCGGCGAGCCGTGCTGAGACGGTCGGGATGTACTCGTCGACTACTTTGTCCCGGGCATGTGTGATGGCGGGGGCCGCCCGGTCCAAGGTCTCCTGGATGCGCGGAGCAGCCTCATCCACAACGTGGGAAATCTTCGGGGCCAGGCTGTCCAATCCCTCCTGGATCCTCGGCGTCACAGTTACTACGGAGTGGGAAAGATCCTTGGCGGCCTTCTGCAGCCCCCCCTGGATGCGCGGTGAAGCGGTCTCAATGCTCTTTTCGATCCGCGGGACGGCCCAGTTCCGCGCGGCTGCCATCTTGGGAGAGGCCCAGTCCTTGGCTGTTCCCACGAGGACAAAAACATTGCCTTCTGCGTCGTGAGCTATTCGTTTGGTCTTCTTCACTACTACCTCCCGGAAATGGTGACGGTCGTTCATCAGCCTACTTCCTGCACTTGCAGACGGCTATGCCGGCGATGAAACGCGCGGGATTTTCACTCATCGCGGAACCGGCCGCCGGCGGGAACCCAGGGGAATCGCCGTGGAAGAATGGTGCCATGACTGCTATTGCTACAGCTAAGGCCACTATCCACACCAACCACGGCGACATCGTGGTGAACCTGTTCGGCAACCACGCCCCGAAAACCGTGAAGAATTTCATCGGGCTGGCCACCGGCGAGATCACCTGGAAGCACCCGCAGACCGGCGAAGAGACGAACGCTCCGCTCTACGACGGCGTCATCTTCCACCGCATCATTAAGGACTTCATGCTCCAGGGCGGCGATCCGCTGGGCCAGGGCATCGGCGGCCCGGGCTACCAGTTCGACGACGAAATCAACCCCGACCTGAACTTTAACGAGCCCTACAAGCTGGCCATGGCCAACGCCGGCATCCAGGGGGGCCGCGGCACCAACGGCTCGCAGTTCTTCATCACTACCGTTCCCACCACCTGGCTGCAGGGCAAGCACACGATCTTCGGCGACGTCACGGACGAAGCTTCGCGCGCCGTCGTCGATTCCCTCAACGCGGTGGCTACCGACCAGCGGGACAAGCCGCTGGAAGACGTGGTCATCAAGAACATCACGGTCGAGCAGCTCTAAGTTGCCTAATGTCCCCGCCCGGAACCCGGGCGGGGACCTTTTCCCAGCAGGAGCGCCTCCATGTCCTACGGAATGCCGGCCGAACCGCCGCAGACCGATGTCCCCGTCTGCCCGCGGCATCCGGACCGCGTCTCCTACGTGCGCTGCCAGCGTTGCGGACGCCCGGCCTGTCCGGAATGCCAGCGCACGGCGTCGGTTGGCGTTCAGTGCGTCGACTGCGTCAACGAAGCGGCGCGCAGCATGCCGACTGTCCGTACCGTCTATGGCGGGGTGGCCGCGGTCGGCCGTCCCGTGGTCACGCTGACACTGATCGGCATCTGCGCCCTTGCCTATCTGCTGCAGTGGGTCGTTCCCGGCTTCACCGAAAGGTTCCTGTACGCGCCGGTCTACACCCTTCCAAATCCGTTCTACGCGCCGGAACCGTGGCGGATGATCACCTCGGCTTTTCTGCATTCGCCGAATTTCCTCCTGCACATTGCCTTCAACCTCTACGCCTTGTGGATCCTGGGCCGGCACCTGGAGCCCCTGTTGGGGCGGCTGAGGTTCCTTGCGCTGTACCTGCTTTCCGGCTTCGGCGGCTCGGTCGGCGTACTCCTGCTCTCCGCTCCCAACATTCCCGTGGTCGGCGCCTCGGGGGCCATTTTCGGCCTCTTCGGCGCACTGTTCATCGTGCAGCGGCAACGCGGCGGCGAGGTCAGATCGCTGTTGGTGCTGATCGGCATCAACGCGGTGCTCGGATTCGTGGTCTCCGGCATTGCCTGGCAGGCGCACTTGGGCGGACTGCTGGTTGGTGCCTTGTCCGCTGTGGTGCTGGCCTACGCGCCGAAGGGAAAGAATCGAAGCGTTGTCCAGTTCACCGGGCTGGCTGCCATACTCCTGGTGCTGGTGGCGGTCACTGCCCTGACGGCGATGACGTAACCCCGGCCGGCTTCCGCCAAGGCGGGCAGGAAAAGTGTCCTGGAGGACGCGGTTCCTGCCCGCCTTTCCTGTGTGGTCCCGTTTGCCGGACCGACAATCTCCGGGCAGTCCCGCCCGGGGGCTGGCTGTAGGCGCACGCTGTGCCCGACGGGCCCCTCTCACTCCCTCCGGCGCGCGTGCCGTGCAACTGCGCGTTTTCCCCAACCTGCTTTCCCCATCCTGTGGGCTGGCTGTGGAAAGTTCCGCCGCGCTCCCTGAGGTGAAAGGATGTTATCCACAGGAGTTATGCACAGTGAGGATAAGTTACACACATGTAATTCCACAGCTGTGGATAACGTGATGGCAGGGGACAGAAGAGGTGGACGGAAGTAATCCCCAAAGTTATGCACGTCTGTGGATAAGTTCGGTCTACAACTGTGAAAACGTGGACAACTAAGCCTGCAGCCCCTGCAATTAGCCGAGCACTACAGTGGAAAAGGCGAAACATTCGTCCGGCCGAAGACATATGCAGACCCTGCAAACCGGCCTTCAGGTAGCCTTGAAATCCGGTCCCCTCGCTCGACCAGCCACGGGGCCCACGCGGCCGTCCCGGACCCAGGCGATAGTCGGATCGAATGCGCCGCGCCCCATGCCTTGTGAACGGCCGGCTGCGGCCTCTCGGAGGATCTGCTTCCTACCGGCCTGTCGCAGGCCGGGCCATCCAAGCTCCCTCCCGTGAAGGGAAGGAACAACAGAAGGAATCTACGTGACTACCGAAACCGGCAACTCCACACGAATCGACCTCACCCGCGAGGAGATCTTCAGCGCCCATGAGGGCGGCAAGCTGCAGATTGGCCTCACCGCACCGTTGGACACCAAGCGCGATCTCTCCATCGCCTACACGCCGGGTGTGGCCCAAGTCAGCCGCGCCATCAACGCCGACCCGGAAATGGCCGGGAAGTACACGTGGGCCTCCCGGCTGGTGGCAGTGGTCTCCGACGGCACCGCGGTGCTGGGGTTGGGCAACATCGGGGCGGCTGCGTCACTGCCGGTGATGGAGGGGAAGGCTGCCCTCTTCAAGCAGTTTGCCGGACTGGACTCCATCCCGCTGGTACTCGAGACCACCGACGTTGACGAGATCATTGAGACCCTGGTGCGGCTGCGGTCGAGCTTCGGCGCCGTCAACCTTGAAGACATTTCGGCGCCACGCTGCTTCGAGCTCGAAGCCCGCCTCATTGAGGCCCTGGACATGCCGGTCATGCACGACGACCAGCACGGCACCGCCGTGGTAGCCCTTGCGGCGCTGACCAATGCCGCCCAGGTGGTCAACCGCGAGCTGGCGTCGCTCAAGGTGGTTATTTCGGGCGCGGGTGCGGCGGGCATCGCCGTCGCCGAAATCCTCCTGGCCGCCGGCGTTGCCGACGTGATCCTGCTGGATTCGCGCGGCATCATCCACGGCGACCGCGGCGATTTGACCGAGGTCAAGGCCTCCTATGCTGCCCGCACAAACCCGCGCGGAGTCACCGGCGGCAGCGCGCAGGCGCTCGACGGGGCAGACGTGCTGATCGGGGTCTCCTCCGGCACGATCCCGGAAGAGACCCTGGAGAAGATGTCCGACGACGCCATCATCTTCGCGCTGTCCAACCCGGATCCGGAAGTACACCCGGAGACCGCCGCGAAGTTCGCGAAGGTTGTGGCCACCGGCCGCAGCGATTTCCCCAACCAGATCAACAACGTCCTGGCTTTCCCGGGCATCTTCCGCGGCGCACTGGACGCGGGTGCCCGCCGCATCACCCCGGCCATGAAGGTTGCCGCGGCCGAGGCAATCGCGGGAATCGTTGGGGAAGACCTCGCGGCCGATTACATCATCCCCAGCCCGCTGGACCCCCGGGTGGCCCCGGCCGTTACCGCTGCCGTGATGGCCGCCGCAGACGCCGGCTGAGCCTACCCTGGCAGCCGCCCTGCCGGGGCCCGTCCCCGTATCCCGGGAGCGGGCTTCCGGCGCACCTGCCCGGTCAGGCGGGCTTTAGAGCCATCGGTTGCGCCTGAAGAACCAGTAAAGCCCGAGGGCCGTCAGGAACATCAGAACCAGCGACATCGGGTAGCCGAACGCCCAGTCCAGTTCCGGCATCACCGTGAAGTTCATCCCGTAGACGGCGGCCACCAAAGTCGGGGCGAAGAGTATGGCCGCCCATGACGAGATGCGCTTGACCTGTTCGTTCTGGGCAACACTGGTTTCGGTGAGTTTCTGGGCCTGCAGGGTGGAGCTGAGGCTCAGGGCGTTCTGCAGGACGGCACGGAAGGCGTCGACGCGCTCGTTCAGCCGGATGACATGGTCCTCGACGTCGCGCAGGCCGCGGGCCACCTCAAGGTCCAGGTCAGGGTTTTTGGTGCCTCGTTCGAGGACGGCGATCATCCCCTCCAGCGGGTGCAGGGCACGCTGGAACTCGATGACTTCGCGCAGCAGCTCGTAGATCCGTCGGGAAACGTCGGGATCGCCGCCGAAGAGCTGGTCTTCGATCTCGTCGATGTCGTTCTCCAGGCCGAGCACCACGGGTTCGTACTCGTCGACGACCTGGTCCAGGACCGCGTAGAGCGCCGCCTGCGGTCCCGTCGCCAGCAGGTCGGGCACGGACTCCATACGCTGCCGCACGTGGGCCAGATCCGGCGACTCCGCGTGCCTGACGGTGATCAGGAAGTCCCGCCCCATGAAGACGTGCAGTTCGCCGAACTCCACCTTCTCCGTTTCGTCGATGTAGCGCGCGGGCCGGAGGACGGTGAACAGCGTGCGGCCGTACTGTTCCAGCTTGGCCCGCTGATGGCCGCGCAAGGCGTCCTCCACGGCCAGGTGGTGAAGATCGAACTCCGCTGCCACGGCGGCCAGCTCCGGCTCGCTCGGCCGGTAGAGCCCTATCCACGCCATGCCCGAGTACCGGTGCAGCTCGCTGAACGTCTGCTCCAGGGTTTCGGGCGTGGCGGCACGGACGCCGTCGACGTAGATGCCGTTATCAACCAGCATGACTGCCTACGAGCGCCACCTGGTCGTCATCAGGAAGCCCGCGATGGCGATGCCGAACCCGATCATGATGTTCCAGGACCCTGCTGCCGGCAGCGGCCACGCTCCCTGCGTGATGTAGAAAACGATGATCCACAGCAGGCCGATGATCATGAGGCCGAACATGACCGGTTTGAACCACACGGGGTTGGGCTTATTGCCTTTGGCGGTCAATTCCTCGGGACGCCGTTCGGTCCTCTTGCGGCGCTTCGACTCGGGCACAGATCCTCCGGGGCATCAAGGGGTGGTTGGCACTGGCAGGCCGGGGCCGCGATCTTCACGCGAGTCCGCCGCCGCCGCCGACCGTCTAGCTGTTTAGTCTAGCCAATGTATGTGACGTTCGCCGCCGCGCATTTGCCGGGATCACCGCGGGGGACCGATCATAGTGTGAGTGCTGCTGTTGCCGCCTTGGCTCCCGTTCCCCCGACGGAGTGCCGGCCGGCTCCCGCAGTCCCCCGTCCCGGAACAACTCCACGATTGGCACGACTGTCACATGAGCAAGACTCCGCGCATCCTCGTCATCGACAACTATGACAGCTTCGTCTACACCCTGGTCGGCTACCTTCAGGAACTCGGCGCGGAAACGACTGTGGTGCGCAACGATGACGTCACCCTCGAGGAAGCGGTTGAACTGGCCGGAGTCCGCGACGGGGTCTTGGTCTCCCCCGGCCCGGGAACGCCTGCCGAGGCGGGCATCTGCGTCGAGCTGATCCGTTGGTGCGGCCGGGAAGCAAAGCCGATGTTCGGCGTGTGCCTGGGCCACCAGGCGTTGGCCGAGGCCTATGGCGCCACCGTCACCCATGCCCCCGAATTGATGCACGGGAAGACCTCGCACGTGACCCACGGCGACCAGAACGCCTTCCTGGGCGTTCCGAACCCGTTCACGGCCACCCGCTACCACTCGCTGGCGGCCGTGCGCAGCACCATCCCTGCCGAACTCGAAATCACCGCGGAGACCGACAGCGGAGTCGTGATGGGGCTGGCCCATCGGAGCGCGCCGCTGTGGGGCGTGCAGTTCCATCCCGAATCGGTGCTGACCGAAGGCGGCTACCTGATGCTCGGTAACTGGCTGGAGTCGCTCGGCGCGGAGGGAACGGCCGAACGCGCCGCCACGCTCAGCCCGCTCATTACCCACTGAACCGCTCCGGGGCGGGACTGCGCGACCGGTCGCGGGGACCAGGCTGCCACGGATGCTGTCAGTCGTCGCTGTTCCCGTTGCCCCGGCCGTTCCCGTTGCCGCGGCCGTTCCCGTTGCCGGAGTTGTTGCCTCTGTCGGAGCCCTCATCCGGGTCGGGCGCAGGCGTTTCGGAGGGCTCGGGGGGCGGCGGTGCAACCGCAACGGTCAGGACTATCTCAGTCCCCTGTTCGACGTCCGTTCCCGCTTTAACGCTCTGGCCGACGACGGTGCCGGGTGCGACCACCTCGTTGTCGACCTCTTGTACCCGGTAGGGCAGGGCAACGGCCGCGTCTTCCAGCATCGTGCCGGCTTCTTCAACAGTTTTGTTCATCAGGGCCGGAACGCGCACCATGCCGTTCGAGATGACCAGGTCCACCGTGGAACCGGTCTTGACCTTCTCGCCGGGGGCGGGCTTGGTGGTCACCACATTCCCGCGCGGCATGGAGGCACTGTTCGCCGGGACGTTTTCCCCCGGTTCCAGGCCCAGATTCCGGAGCTTGTCCCGGACCTCCGCCTCGGTGCGGCCGGCCAGGTCCTTGGGAATGGTAGCAAATTCGCTACCCTCGGAGATGTAGACCACGACCTGGCTGCCCGGTTCCAGCTGTTCTCCGACGTCCGGATCGGTTCGGGTTGCCATGCCCGCCTCGACGTCGTCGCTGAACTCCTGTTCAACCCGTGGCTTGAGATCCGCTGCCCAGATGGCGTTGGTGGCGGCGTTCTGGTCCATCCCCGCCACAGCCGGAACGGCAACCGTATCCGGGACGGCGTTCTGCACCAGCATGTTGTAGACGTAGTAGCCTCCGCCCACCAGGACCAGCAGCAAGGCAATGATCAGCGTGACGATCCATGCCCGGCGCTTGGCCCGGCGCTCGGGTTCGATGTCGTCTTCACTGCCCACGGCCAAGGCGGTGGGAAGCTGCCCGCGGTCGTAGGAGGCCGTTTCCGGCCCGGCGTCGTCATCAGGCGAGTAGGCGGTGTGGGACAGGTCAGGAGTTTCCCCGGCCACGGCGTGGGCCGGCTGGGTGATTAGTTCGGTGGCGGGAGCCAGTGCGGGAAACGCTTCCGTCGCCGGCCCGGCCGCCTGGTGCGGCGTCCCGCCCAGCGCCGCACGCAGCGCGTCCGCGAAGGCAGCGGCCGTCTGGAACCGGTCCGCCTTGTCTTTTTGCAGCGCATGTTCCAGTACGGAATCCAAGGCAGGCGTAACGTCCGGGTTGAAGCGGCTCGCCGGTTCGGGGAGTTCGCGGACGTGCTGGTAGGCCACGGACACCGGGCTGTCACCGATGAAGGGCGGACGACCGGCAAGCATTTCGTAGAGCAGGCAGGCGGCCGAGTACAAGTCGCTGCGCGCGTCCACGGCTTCACCCCGGGCCTGCTCCGGGGAAAGGTACTGTGCGGTCCCCAGAACCGCCTGGGTCTGCGTCATCGTGGCGGCCGAATCGGCCAGCGCACGCGCGATGCCGAAGTCCATCACCTTCACGTTGCCCTCGGGCGTGACCATGACGTTGGCCGGCTTGATGTCGCGGTGCACAATGCCCGAGCGGTGGCTGTATTCGAGCGCGGCCAGGACGCCGAGGGCATAGCGGACCGAGTCCTCGATGCCCAGCTCGCGGCCCTTGATGAATTCACGCAGCGTCCGGCCCCGGACGTACTCCATCACGATGAACGGGACCTTGACGTCGTGCTCCGCCGCGCCGGGAAGATCCATGTCCCCCGTGTCGTACACGGCAACGATTGCCGGGTGGTTCAGCCCGGCCACCGCCTGGGCTTCGCGCCGAAACCGGGACTGGAGCATCGGGTCGCGGGCCAGGTCGGTCCGCAGCTGCTTGACCGCCACCGAGCGGCCCAGGCGGATGTCACGGCCCAGCAGCACATCGGCCATCCCGCCGCGTCCGATGAGTTCCCCCACCTCGTAGCGGCCAGCCAGGATGTGCGGCGAGTCCACTGGTTGTCGTCCTTCCATCAGGCCGACCAGGATTCGGTCACGGCTTACCGCCGCGCGTGTCGGGAGCGGAGGTCGGCAGGCCCTTGGCATCCGGCGAGCCCGTCTCTGTCGGGGCCGGAGTTTCTTCTTCTTCTTCCGGCCCACTGGAGACAACGTAGCTGACGGTCGACCCGACCGGAACGTCACCGCCGTCGGGAGACAGGCTGAGCACGGTGCCAGGCTCTTCATCGCTCGGCTGCTCGCCCGACTTCTGCGGTACCAGGTTCAGTCCGATCAGGGCCTCGCGAACCCGCTGCTCGGACTGCCCGGCCAGACCGTTGGGAATGGTGACGGTTCCGGGGCCGGTGGAGTAGGTGACGGTGATTGCTTCGCCAACGACGACGGCGCCGGTCGGCGCGATGTCGATGACGGTATTCTCGGCTTCGCCGCTCTCCACCGGGTTGGGAACCACCTGGTAGCCCATGTTTTCGAGCTCGGCCCGGACCTCGCTGAAGGGTCGGCCCAGGAACGCATTCGCCGCCAGCTGGTTCGTCTCCGGCGTTGCCGTTTCGCGCGGTTCCTCGGTCTCTTCTTCCGTTGGCGTTGCGGAGGTGGTCTTCGGCGCCGCCCGTGTCGTCGAGCTCGATGCCGACGACGAGGACTCCGCAACGCCGGTGGGGGTCAGCATGGGCAGCAGGATCGCGCCGGCCACGGCGAACAGAATCAACAGGATCAAACCGACCAGCGGCCAGGTCCAGGGACTGCGTTTCTTCTGCTGGCGGCGCGGTGTTTCTTCAGGCTCATCGCTGTCCAGATCCTGATCGGTCCAGTCCCGTTCGGCGCCGAGGCCCGCTGCTGCTGCTGCACCGCCGACGGCGGGCAGCTGGGAGGTCCCGGCGCTGACGGCGCGCGTCGGAGCGGTTCCGGGGGCGGGCACCGGAGCAGTCATCAAACCGGTGCTGTCGTCCCCACCGAACAGCAACATTCCCGGGACAGCTGCCTCGGCGGCACGGATATTGCCGGCACGGATGGCGTCGGCCGCCTCGGCGAGCTTTTCCGCGTTGGCCGGCCGGTCGGCCGGGTCCTTGGCCAGCATGGACATCAGCAGAGCGCGGACCGGCCGGGGCAGGGATTCGGGCAGTGGCGGGGGAGTGTCGTTGACCTGGGCCAGGGCAATGGCTATCTGCGATTCACCGGAGAACGGCCGGGAACCGGAGAGGCACTCGTAGCCGATGACGCCGAGCGAATAGATGTCGCTTTGTCCGGTAGCAGTCTGTCCCGTCGCCTGCTCGGGCGCCAGATACTGGGCGGTGCCCATGACCTGCCCGGTCGCGGTCAGCGGAACCTGATCGGCCAGCCGCGCAATGCCGAAGTCGGTGATCTTGACCCGGCCCTCCGGCGTGATCAGCAGGTTTCCGGGCTTGACGTCGCGATGCACCAGGCCCTGGGCATGGGCGACGGCCAGCGCCTTGGCCGTCTGGGTGATGATGGACAGCGTCCGGTCGGGCGAGAGCACGCGCTCGCGCTCGATGATCGCCGAGAGCGGATGCCCGGGCACGAGTTCCATCACGAGGTAGGCGGATCCGGCCTCTTCGCCGTAATCAAAGACATTGGCAATACCGGTGTGGTTCAGCAGCGCGGTGTGCCGGGCCTCTGCGCGGAAGCGGTTGAGGAAGCCCGGGTCGCCCGTGTACTCCTCTTTGAGGACCTTGATGGCGACGATGCGGCCCAGGACCTGGTCCTGCGCCTTCCAGACCTCACCCATGCCGCCGATGGCGATACGTTCAGTGAGCTGGTACCTGCCGCCTAAGGTGATACCCGAGCTAGGTCTCACTTATTTAACACCGCCTCTAGGAGTTGCCGAGCACTTGGACTTGAGAGTGAAGAACCGGTCGTTACATCGACGTCCTCGAAGACGACGGATACGACGGCCTGGGGGTCATCCGCCGGTGCGAATCCGGTGAACCACGAGTTGTTTCCTGCTTCGCCGGCCAGCAGTTCTGCCGTACCGGTCTTGCCGGCCACCTCGACGCCCGGAATGGCGGCTCCGCCGCCGATGCCCCTGCTGACCACATTGACCATCCAGTCCTGAATCAGCCGGGCGTTGTCTGCGGAAAGGGAACGTTGCAGTTCCTGGGGTTTGGGGCTGTCCATGACGCGCAGGTCGGGCGCGCGCACGGTGCGCACGAGGTTCGGCTTCATCAAGACGCCGTCGTTGGCGATCGCACCGGTCATCATGGCCACCTGCAGGGGGGTCACGCGGACGTCGTACTGGCCGATGGCCGACTGGGCGAGCAGGTCATCGCTCATGCCGGTCGGGAACTGGCTCGCGGTGACGTGGGTGGGGATCTGGTAGGACTCGCCGAATCCGAACTTGGCGGCCTGTTCCGCAATGGCGTCTTCCCCCAGGTCCATGGCGATCTGCGCGAAGGGCGTGTTGCAGGATTGCTCCAGGGCAAAGGAGAAGCCGACGGTGGTCCGCGCCGCACAGCCGCCGTTAACGTAGTTCGGCAACTCGACGTTGGTGCCCGGAAGCGGCAGCGTCGGGGGATTGTCGAGCTTGCTGTCGGCGTCGTACTGGCCGGATTCCAGGGCGGCAGCCGTCACCGCGAGCTTGAACACGGAGCCCGGAGCCAACAGGCTCTCGGTGGCGGGGTTGGTGAACGGAGACAGGCCCGGCACCTTCTCCAATTCGGCCATGTTCTGCGTGACCTCTTCGGTGTTGTGCCCCGCCAGGTCATTCGGATCGAAGCTGGGCTTGGAGACCATCGCGAGGATGTTGCCGGTGTCCGGTTCCATCACCACGATCGAGCCCTTCACGCCGTCGGGAATCAGGTCCCAGGCCAACTGCTGCAGCTCGGCGTCCAGGGTCAGCTCCACGGAGGCGCCCTCGACCTGGCCGCCGGAGAACATCTGCACGATCTGTTCGTAGAAGAACTCGTCGCCGGAACCGGAGAGCTGATCGTTCATCGCAGACTCCATCTGGGTGGAGCCGTATACCAACGAGTAGAAACCGGTGATCGGCGCGTAGAGCGCGGGCTCGTTGTAGACGCGCTGGTAGGCGAACTCGTCGTCCGAGGGAACCGACTCGGCGATCGGCTCGCCGCCCACCAGGATGGCGCCCCGGTTCTTGTCGAAGTCTTTGTAGATGGTCCGGCTGTTCCACGGGTTGGCGTTGAGGTTTTCGGCCTCGAAGAATTGCACGACCGTGAGCGATCCAAACAGCAGCGCGAACATCGCGATGGCGACGATCCAGGTATTGCGGATGGCCTGGTTCATGGTTGGATCACCTCCGTGGATCCGGTGTTCCGTGCTTGGGTCTGGTTGCGTCGCGCCGGCCGGTCACCCGGCGGCCGCCGGCCGGCGGCCGGGCCAGTCAGGGCCGGACGGCGCGCGGCGTCGGAAATCAGCAGCAGCAGGGCGACGATCAGCCAGTTGGCCAGGAGGGAAGACCCTCCGGCGGCCAGGAAGGGTGTGGTCAGGCCGGTCAGCGGAATCAGGCGGGTGACGCCCCCGATCACCACGAAGCACTGCAGCGCCAGGGTGAAGGAGAGTCCCGTGGCCAGGAGCTTGCCGAAGGCGTCCCGGCTGCCCAGCGCCGCCCGGATGCCGCGGCTGACCAAGAGGATGTAGAGCATCACGATGGCGCTGAGTCCGATGAGCCCCAGCTCCTCGCCGAGTGCGGCGATGATCATGTCGCTGTTCGCGTAGGTCACCAGGTCCGGCCGGCCCTGCCCGAGTCCGGTGCCGGTCAGAGCGCCGCTGGCCAGGCCGAACAGCCCTTGGACGATCTGGTGGCTGCCGCCGATCCGGTTGTAAACCTCGGGGTCGAACGCGTTGATCCAGCCGTCTATACGTGCGGTGACGTGCGGGAACAGCTGGAAAGCCACCACGCCGCCCACGGCGATCATGAGCAGGCCGATCAGGACCCAGCTGACGCGGCTGGTGGCCACATAGATCATGGCCATGAACAGGCCAAAGAACAGTATCGAGGAACCCAAATCGCGCTGGAAGACCAGGACCCCGATGCTGACCAGCCAGGCCACCACCATGGGGCCCATGTCCTGCCAGCGGGGCAGCTGCAGCGGGCCGATCTTCTTGCCCGCGAGCAGGATGAGGTCGCGGTTCGTCGATAAATACCCGGCGAAGAATATAGCCAGGGTGATCTTCGCGATTTCGCCCGGCTGGAAGGTGGCGAACCCCAGGCTCACCCAAATCCGGGCGCCGTTGATTTCCATCCCGATGAACGGCAGCAGCGGAAGGATGAGCAGGATGGCGCTGGTGATCAACGATATGTAGGTAAAGCGGCGCAGGACGCGGTGGTCGGGCAGCAGCCAGATGACGGCGACCACGGCGGCGATGGCCACGCCGGTCCACAGGAGCTGGCGCCCCGCGGCGGAGTCGTTGTTGGCGATGTCCAGCCGGTGGATCATCGCCAGCCCCACCCCGTTCAGGGCGGTGACGATCGGAAGTATTACCGGGTCGGCATATTTGGCGCGAAGGCGCAGGACCACGTGTACGACGAGGACCAGCACCACCAAGGTGCCGCCCTGGGTGAAGAAGTCGCTGTCGAAGGCCCGGTCCTGGTCGAGCCCGACCAGCATGTTGGCTCCGATGCCGACGATCAAGGCCAGCAGGAGCAGGAGCAGTTCGGTGTTGCGCCGGGAACGCGGCACTGTCTGGATGTTACTCATGGCTTATCCACCTACACATTCCGGCGGCACGGTGGGCTGGGGGCTGGCAGCAGGCGCCGGCGTCGCCCCCGGCGAGGTGCTGGGCCGGTCCGTCGGAACGGTACTGGGGCTGGGTTCGGGTTCCGGACAGTTCAGCTGGCTGCTGATCCGCAACTGTTCCACGATCTCCTCGGCATGCCCGAGGTCGCGGGCGGAAATGCTGGAATCCAGCCGCTGCTGTTGGTACGCGGGCAGGCTTTCCAGCGGGATGTTGTAGACCGTGTCCACGTGGGAAAGCGCGATCGGCCCGAAGTTCTGGGAGACGCCGTTAAAGATGGCCACCCGTCCGTCCGCCGAACCCACGAAATACTGGGTCTGTGTCCACAGGTAGCCGAACCACATGACCGCCACCAGCAGCAACGACATGACGGTCAGGAACGCCGGGATCAGCCAGGGCTTGCGGGCCGGGGCCGAGGTCTCGTTCTCGGGTGTTTCCGGTTCGTCCGGGGCCTTGTGGGTCAGCAATGCCGCCGCCCGGCGCTTGTTGGAGTGGGCCGTGACGATGGGAATCTGTCCGGTCTCGGTGGCCAATGCCGCGGCGCCCACCAGCACATGCGGGCGGGTCTCGAGCTCGCGGCGGATGGCATCGGCGCGGATCGCCTCGTGCGGCTGAAGCTGTTCGTCGTCGGCGCCCGCGGCCACCTGTGCCCCGAGGGAGGCTCCGTCGGCGGGCATCGCCGCGACAGGGGAGGCGGCGCCGTCGTGCTTCAAGGCCGATGCCTTCGGTCGTTCCGGGGCGAGGCCGAGGGAGGCGGTGTCAGCCGCCTCCGGCGCCGCTTCGGCGACTTCGATCATCACGATGGTCACGTTGTCCGGGGAACCGCCGTCAAGCGTCAGCTCCACCAGCTGATCGACGGCGTCCTGCAGGGTGGGCGCGTTGCGCACCACGGATTCCACCACACTGTCCGGCACGACGGCGTTGAGTCCATCGGAGCAGAGCAGCCATTTCTCCCCCGGCTCGGCCTGATGGCTGGCCAGGTCGAGTTCGGGACTGGCATCGACGTCGCCCAAGACGCGCATCAGCACGTTGCGGTGCGGGTGGATTTCGGCTTCCGCCGGAAGGAGCCGGCCTTCGTCGATGAGCCGTTGGACGAAAGTGTGGTCCACGCTGATCTGCTCGAAGATGCCGTTTTTCAGCCGATAGGCACGGGAATCGCCGATGTGGGCGAATTCGAGCTTGTCGTCATGCAGCAGCAAGGCGGTGACGGTGGTGCCCATGCCCGCCAGCTTGGGACTGGTCTGCACCAGCTCCGAAAGGATGGAATTGGCGGTCTGGATCTCGTCGGCCAGCACGTTGGCAGGGTCCTGATGGCCCGAGCGGTCCAGATGGACCAGGTCCAGCACCGTGGACGCCGAGGCCACGTCACCGCCGGCATGGCCGCCCATGCCGTCGGCCACCACGGCAAGATAACGCCCGGCGTAGGCGGAGTCGTCGTTTTTAGACCGTGCCTTACCCACGTCAGACCGCGCCGCATAGCGCAGAACCAGAGCCACCGTCAGGGCCTCAACTCAATGACCGTCTTGCCGATCCGGATGGGAACGCCGGGATCAACGGGCAGCGCCCGCGTCAGCTGGTTCTCGGCCAGGTAGGTGCCGTTGGTGGAGCCGAGGTCCTCGATGAACCAGCGGCTGCCCTGCGGAAAGAGGCGGGCGTGCCGGCCGGAGGCGTAATCGTCCTCCAGCACCAGCGTTGCTTCCTGGGCCCGGCCCAACAGGATGGGGCTCGCGGCCAGTTCCAGCGAGTGGCCGGCCAGCGGCCCTTCCGTGACCACCAGGCGGCGCGGAGCCACCCGGGGGGCCGGAGCGTCCGCCAGGTCGGGATTCTTCCGGACTTCGCGCGCAGTGGGGGATCCGGTGCGGCTGCGCTTGCCGATCTGCAGGTCCCGCCGCAGTGCGGAGACGATGCTGATGATCATGATCCAGAGCAGGATCAGGAAACCGAACCGCAACGCGGTGACGACAAGCTCGCCCATTAGGCCCCGCCGCCCCGTGTCGGCAGCAGGCGGAAGGTAATGCGGGTGCGGCCCATCGTGATGACGGAGCCGTCGGTGAGGTCAATCCGGCCGTCGATCTTCTGGCCATTGACATAGCTGCCGTTGGTGGAACCGAGATCCACGGCCACGGCCGACCCGCCGTCGGTGCGGATCTCCAGATGGCGCCGCGAGACCCCGGTGTCGTCCACCATGATGTCGGCCTCGGAGGAGCGTCCGAGCACGATGGACGGCGCGTTGAGCGAGTAGCGCTGCCCGTTGATTTCCAACACGGGCGTCAGCAGGGTGGGCTGGCGCGACGGCGCCGCGGGGGCACTGCGCTGCAGGGGCTGCGGCTGGTGGCCCTCGGACTTCACGACCGTGGCCTCGACTTCGAAGTCGCCGCCCTTGAGTGCGTCGTCCTTGGTGAAGGAAACGCGCACCGGGCCCTGCAGGGTGTACTTCTGGCTGTTGACGTGGCGGATGACCACGTCGCACAGTTCTTCGGCCAGGGTGGCGCCCCATTGTTCAGCCATCGCGTAGTCGGAATCGCCCAGCCTGACGTCGAAGACGTTGGGAGCCAACGTGCGGCCCTGGGCCAAGGTGATGGAACCGTTGTCCAGTTCGCGGCGCAGGCGGCTTGCGATCTCCACCGGCTGCACCTGGCCCTTGCCGCCGACAGAGAAGGCGCCGCGGACCATCTTCTCGATGCCGCGCTCCATACTGTCCAGAATGCCCATCGGGCCGCCTCCTCCCAGAGTTGTGGTCAGGTCTGCCCCCCGCTGCGACAGCGGACAGGGCACACCTGTCTGGCGATTCTTCCCTTCGATACTACTTGGGCGTGTCCCAAAAGGCCCCATTCGGCAACGATCGCCGCGGGCGCGGCGGCGCCGGGGCGTGGTGAAGCTCACCATCGCGGAATCACGACGGCGGGGCGTGCGGCCCGCGGCGCAGGCCCTCCGATCCCCGTCGTTGCGCGGTATCCAAGGGGGCCGGCGCCCCGATTGGGAATTTGGGACTGTTTCACGCTACTATTGATCTCGCTGTTCTTGAGGAAAGCGAACCGGGAAACCGGTTGGCACGCCGAGAGGGCAGGAACAATGCGCGCGAGTGGCGGAACGGCAGACGCGCTGGCTTCAGGTGCCAGTGTCCGAAAGGGCGTGGGGGTTCAAATCCCCCCTCGCGCACGCAGAGCAAGAGCCCCGGTCTTCGGACCGGGGCTCTTGGCGTTAACGGATACCGGGCCCTCGCTGACCGCTTGGTTAGCGGGGGAGGGGGCCCGCCTCGCTGACCGCTTGGTCAGCGGGGGAGGGGCCCGCCTCGCTCACCGCTTGATCAGCGAGGAGGGGGGCCCGCGGCGCGCTCGGCGGCTGCTGATCAGCCCTGCTTGCCGGCGGCCTTCACGCGCTGCTCCTCGGCACGCACGGCGGCGAACGAGGCACGTTCCGCCACCAGCCATTCCGGCGGATCCTGCAGTAAAGCGGTGATTTCGGCCGTCGTCAGCGGCTCCGTGATGCCGCCGCGTGCCAGACCGGAGATGGAGACGTTGAGTTTACGGGCCACCTCCGGCCGCGGATGCGGACCGTTGCGGCGCAGCTCCGCCAGCCATTCCGGCGGATCGGATTGCAGCTGGTTGAATTCCTCCCGCGAGATCAGGCTGTCCTGGAACTCCTGCGGGGCCGCGGGCAAGTAGATGCCCAGTTTCTTGGCGGCCGTGGCCGGTTTCATGGATTGTGCCGATTTCGCGCTCATAAGCCCAGCCTAGCCGCCCTGCGCTACGGTGATGAAGTGCAGGATGCAGACCAGGAGCCGACGACCACGGCCCAATTGGCCGGACTGAAGGTCGGCTATGTCCCGGGCGTGACACCGGGGAAGTGGACCCGCCGGTGGGCGGAGCGGCTGCCCGACGTCCCGCTGACCGCTTTCCAGTGCGGCGAGGAGGAGCAGACGGCCATCCTGCGCGACGGCCGTGCCGACCTGAGCTTCGTCCGGCTGCCCGTGGACCGCGAGGGGCTGAGCGTGATCCCGCTGTATGCGGAACTGCCCGTGGTGGTCGCGCCGAAGGAACACGATGTTGCCCTCTACGACGAGGAAGTCCCGTATCGGGAGATCGCGCACGAGAACTTCCTGGACCCCGGGGAAATGGGCGGCGCCAAGACAGGCATCGAGGTAGTGGCGTCCGGGGCGGGACTGATGATCCTGCCGATGTCCGTGGCCCGGCTCTACAACCGCAAGGACGTGGTGTACCGCACGGTCACCGATCACCCCGAGACGCAGATCGGCCTCGCGTGGCTCACCGACCGGACCGAGGCCGCAATCGAGGAGTTCATCGGAATTGTCCGCGGCCGCACGGCGCGCAGTTCGCGCCAGCCCTCGGTGCAGGAACAACAGGGCAAGGGCAAGACCCGCAAGAACACGGGGAAGAACGACGGCGGAGGCTCCGGCGCGGGGAAGGGCACCGCTGCGGGAAAGGGCTCCGCACCGGGCCGGACGCCGGCATCGGGCAAGGGCGCGAACAAGCCGTCCGGCCAGGGCAAGGGCAGGCCGGGTGGCGGCCGCACCCCGAAGGGCCGCGGGCCGCGGCGGGGCCGCCGGTAGCAACTGCCCCTGCATGCCGCGTTCGCCCCGCCGTTGGCTAGGCTTCAGATATGACCGTGAGCAGCCCTGACCATCTGGACGACACCGAACTCGCGGCCTGGCTGGTGCGCGCCGCCGGAACGCTGGCCAACGGCATGCGGTCGGGGGTGACCACGTTCGAGGAGAAGACCAGCATCTCCGACGTCGTCACCGCCGCCGACCACGCCGCGGAGAAACTGGTAGTCGATACGCTGCGCGAACTGCGGCCGGAGGACGCGATCCTGGGCGAGGAAGGCTCCAGCCACGAGGGAACCTCGGGCCGTACCTGGGTCATCGACCCGGTGGACGGCACCTACAACTTCTTCACCGGCGGGCACTACTGGTGCTCCGCGCTGGCGCTGACGGATGGAGCGGGAAGCCGGCTGGCGGCGGTCTACCACCCCGCCGAGGACGTCCTGTGGATCGGCGGACGCGACCTGCCCACCACCCGGAACGGCTTGCGCGTGGGCGAAATCGCCAGCGCTCCCTTGGCAGCCAGCTGCGCGGCGGCGTACCTGCACCACACGTATTTGCGCGACGACGCAGCGGGCGAGCCGTACCTGCGCGCCCTCCTCGGTTCGGCCACCTACCGTACCTGGGGGTCGGCGTCGTGTGAGCTGGCTGCAACATCCGCCGGGATTTTCGGCGTCTGGTACCAACAGGGGCTGCCGGACTGGGACTGGCTTCCGGGCAAGACCCTGGTCGAAGCGGCCGGAGGTTCCACCGCCGTCCTGGAGGTCGACGGCTACCGCTGGTCGGTGGCCGGGGGACACCGGCAGGTGGCCGACGTGGTCGCCCTGCTGGGGGGATGACCACGTCCGATTCTGGGGGCCCGGCGTGGCATAGTGGGGCTGTGGAAAAGACTTACGAAACGATTCAGCTTGAATGCCTCGGCGAATTGGCCACCGTCGTCATCAACCGTCCCGAGTCGCTCAACTCCCTGAACACCCAGGTCGTGGCAGACCTGGCACAGTTCGTCACGGACATCCGTTCGCCGGAAGGCCGGGAAGTTCGGAGCATCCTGATCACGGGTGCCGGCGGGAAGGCCTTCGCGGCCGGCGCCGACATCCGGGAACTGGCCTCCATGGGGCCGGCCGAAGCGGAAGCACACAGCGCCGCCATGCAGGACCTGACCCGGTTGCTGGAGACCCTGGACCTTCCGGTGATCGCCTGCGTCAACGGGTTTGCCCTGGGCGGAGGCTTGGAATTGGCGTTGGCCTGCGACTTCATCTACGCGACGGCCAACGCGAAGTTCGGCCTGCCGGAAGTCGGCCTGGGCCTCATTCCGGGCTTCGGCGGGACGGTCCGGCTGCCGCAGCGGGTCGGCCCCGGAATGGCCAGGGAACTGATTTTCACGGGCCGCAGCATCGGCGCCGAGGAAGCCCTGCGGATCGGGCTGGCCAACGCCGTCTTCGCCAGCAAGGACGACATGCTCGACGCCGCCGCCGCCACCTGCCGGGAGATCTCCGCAAAGTCCCCCGCCGCCGTCGCAAACGCGAAACGAACGGTCGATGCGGCGCTGGGCCGTCCCACCGCCGACGGGCTGCAGGTGGAGCGCCGGGCCTTCGGGCAGGCCTTCACCACTGAAGACTCGCGCATCGGCCGGGATGCCTTCCTGGCCAAGGAGGCGCCCGCCTTCACCGGGCACTGAAGGCGGGCGCGGGCAGGGATTGATCAGCGACGGCGGTGCCACGCCGGATCGTACTGGGTGGCCAGCCGAGCCAGTGTCAGTCCCGCCAGCAGCAGGCCGACGTCACGCAGCGCCACGTCGTAGAACCCCGACAGCGTCAGCAGGTTGACGATGATGCCCGCCAGCCAGAGGGAAACAATGTAGGCGCCGTACCGCGGCTTGAACCAGACCACGATGCCGGCGGCTATTTCCACCACGCCGACGATCAGCATGGCGGTGTGCGCGCTGAAGGGCAGCAGGTTAACGACCCAAGGGGCCAGATACTGTTCCCAGTCAGTGAGCAGATTGAAGAACTTGTCCAGCCCCATCAAAATCGGCAGGACGGAAAAGCCCAGCCTGAGCATCCAAAAAGCACCGTAGGCGGGCTCGGTCCGGACCCGTTGCAGCGCAGGAGTGGTGGTTGCCATGGGAATCTCCGGTAAATTCTAAAAACCGAATAAGTAGTTTTAGAATGCTCCGCTGCGGCGGGAAAGTCAATGGTCTTGCTGCTGCTGGTCAGGATCCCAGGATTCGGTCTGGGTCAGCCTCTTGACCAGGGCGGGGCCGCCCACCCTTGTGATGGCCGATCTTTCGCCCACGATGACCAGCAGGCTGCGCGCGCGGGAGAAGCCTGTATAGAGCATCTCGCGCGCCCGCTCGGGATCGCCGAAGCCGTTGACCGCCAGGACCACCACCGAGCGTTCGAGTCCCTTGAAGCCGAGCACGTCGCCGTAGAACACGTCGTCGTCGTCAAAAAAGGCGTCCCAGTATCCGCGCCAGCCCAGTGCGTCCACCGCTTGCTGATGGGCCGGATGCTTGCGCTTTGTGGTCAGCAGCGCCACCTGCTGCGGGGCCCAGCCTTCACGCTCGACCAGCTGCGCCACCGCATCGCCGGCCCGCTGGATGACGTTCCCGGCCGTCGCCTCCACCAGCCGGATGCGCGGGCCGGAGAGGCCCCGCGGAATCGCCAGCTCGGTGGACAGCGCGCCGCAGAGCGCCGCGATCTGCTTCGTATTCCGCAGGTTTTCATTCAGCACCAAGGGGGGCACTTCAATCGGCGGCCAGCCGTCGCGGCCGAAAAGGCGCTGGTCTTCGTCCATAAACACATACAGGCCGCCGACAGCAGGTTCCTTCAGGCACTCCAAGACGGCCTCCCACCACAGCGTGCCAAAGTCCTGGCCCTCGTCCACGACGATCGCGTCGAAGAGTTCGCGGACCGGCTGGTTCTTGGCCAGCCGTTTGAGTGTCCGGGGGAGGTAGTGCTCGTAGTACTGGTTGGTGAGCAACCGGGGGTCCAGCGGATGGTGCGCGGCCCAGCGGACCGGCAGGTCATAGAACATGCCCACGTGTGCCGGGCGTTCGGCCGGCTTCCACCCGGCCGTCTCGGTCTCGAAGTACCGGGCCAGGCCGCGGCTGGAGCACAGCAGCGCCACCCGCTTTCCGTCGCGCGCCAACCGCCGGGCCTGTTCCAATGCGAGCCAGGTCTTGCCCGTGCCCGCGCCGCCGATGACGCGTGCCCGCGGCTGGTCCTTCAGGACATCAAGGATCGCCGATTGGTCCCGCGTCATCTGCTCGGCGCGGCCTTCGTGCTCGGCCGCCGCCGAGAGCGCCCCGTCGCCCGGCCGGGGGCGCGTCAACCATGCCACGATGCGGTCGGCGATATCCGGCGCGGTTTCGCCGTCCCCGTCGCCGCAGAAGTTGATGGCTTCCCTGACCGTGTCGTCCGGGTACTTGAGGTCCTCGCTGCCGATCACCATGGAACGCCTGAGGCCGGGGATGTCCCAATGCCGCGGAAGCCGCGTGTCCGGAAAGGCCAGCAGGTGGGCGAAGCGGACCCTGCGGCTGAGCCCCAACTGGGAGCCGAGGTAGCGCTGGAGCATGTGCCGGGCGTCCTGAGCGTGGACCAATGGATCCTTGATGCGGTGCTGCCGGCCGTTGGCGGACTGGTACCACTGGCCCGCGTCGTAGCTGATCTGCCCGCCTCTAACCTCGATGGCGGCGATGCCGACGCCGGGCCAGACAACGAGCAGATCGATCCGACGGGCGGCACCGTTTTCGACGATGTCGACCGAATGCAGCAGGGCGGCGGACGGCGGCAGGGTACGCTTCAGCGCCTCCCAGACCTGCCGTTCGGCAGGCTGGTCCCGGCCGAACTCGGGCTGTTCCGGAAAACAGCGCGGCATACCGCCCCCTCAACTTCAACGCAGTGGTTTACCACACAGACTACCAATGCAGGACATCGTCCCTTCTCGTCCCGGAACGCGGGCCCGGTTGCAGCCAACCCTCCCGCGCGCGCGGGCGTGGCCGTTCATTGCCGCGCCCCGGGCCGTTCTGTAGCGTTAACTGCAGGTGGCAACTCATGAAGGCGGTGCCTGCGGCGCCGTTCCGCGGCGGAATGAGGATGATCATGGCAACCATCGAAGAAACAGTCGAGATCTCGCTGCCCGCCGCAAAGGTTTATGACGAGTGGCTGCGCTTCGAGTACTTTCCCTCCTTCATGCACGGCGTGAAATCGGTGATCCGGACGTCCGACACCACGCACCATTGGGTCACGAAAGTCGGCGGCGTGCAGCGCGAATTCGATACGGCCGTGACCGAGGACGAGCCCGGAGAGCGGATCGTGTGGAGGAGCGAAGGCGGAATCAGGCACAGCGGCACCGTGACGTTCGGGAGCATCGATGCCGACACCACGTCGATGCACGTGCACCTCGATTGGGAGCCGCATTCCCTGCTGGAAAAGGCCGGTTCGGGACTGGGATCGGACCACCGGGAGGTGCGCAACGAGTTGTGGCGCTTCAAGACCTTCGTCGAGTCCGGAGGATCGGAAACGCACGAGCCGGGCAACCAGCAGTTCTACGGCGGAACCTTCGCCGGCGGATTTCCTCCGGCAGCCTCGGCCCAGCCGGACATCCCCCAGAACGAGGATGACAACGCCTACAACCGGGAGCCGGACGTCCGGGAGCCCGAGGACCGGGAGAACCGGAGGCGGGGTCCCGGCAGCTAATCTGCCACTCGGGGCCTGCGGCCGCTGTCAGGAACGGGCGCTGATCCGCTCCACGGAAGCCACGGCACGCTTCGACAGCTCCTCGGACAGCGGCGCGCTCTTGGCCGAGTCCGCCGCGTCGTTCTGGCCCTCGGGGCTCAGGACATACTGAGCGAACGCCTTGACCAGGTCCACCTTCTCCTGGTCCTCGTACGTGGTGCAGTAGATGTGGTAGGAGACCAGCATCAGCGGATAGGCGCCGGCGGCGGTAGTCGTCCGGTCCACTTCCAGGGCCAGGTCGTATTCCGGCCGCCCCTCGACGGGTGTGGCTTCGTCCAACGCCTTCGCTGCCGCTTCTGCGCTCACCGGGACATAGTCCTGGCCAACCTTGAGGTTAACCTTGCCCAGGGGATCCCCGACGGCGGAATCGTCCGCATAGGTAACGGCGCCCGCCGTGCCGGCGACCATGCTCACAACGCCCGTTGTACCCTGTGCGTTTTCCCCGGCGAATTCTCCGGGCCAGGTGTCGCTGGGCTCCGGCGTCCAGACCTCTGGGACCACGGCGTGCAGGTACTCGGTGAAGGTCTCGGTGGTGCCGGAGTCCTCGGAACGGTTGACGGGAGTGACCGCAAGATCGGGCAGCTCCACGCCCGGGTTGTGCTCCGCGATGGCGGGGTCGTCCCAAGACCGGATTTCGCCCTGGAAGATCCTGGCAATGGTTTCGGCGTCCAGGTTCAGTTCGGTGATGCCCGGAAGGTTGAACGCCACGGTGATGGGGGAGATGTAGGACGGGACGTTGAAGGCGCCCTCGGGGCCGCACACCTTGCGCGACTGGTCAACTTCTTCGTCGTCCAGGTAGGCATCCGAGCCGGCGAACTCGACGGCGCCGGCCAGGAAGGCGGTGCGTCCTGCGCCGGAGCCGTCCGGCGAATACTGGACCTGCGCGTCGGAATGGAGCAGGCCGAAGCCGGCCACCCACGCGTCCATCGCCGCGTTCTGGGATGATGCTCCGGCCCCTGTCAGCGTGCCCGACAGGGAGGAGCCCTGCCGTGCGGCGGCTTCCTGGGCCGGACCCAGCGGGTAGTCGGAGCCGCAGGCGGCCAGGGACAAGGACATCAAGGCGGCGGTACCAAGGGCGGCCGCGCGGCGTTTCAACTGAGGCATCCGCACTAGACTACCGGTGCGGCGGCGTCAGTCCCAAGGGGGCTACCGTGCCTCGAGGTCCTTGACGGCGGGGCCTTCCAGCACCTTGCCGTCCGCGCTGAAGCGGGACCCGTGCAGGGGGCAGTCCCAGCTGCCCTCCGCGTCGTTCCAGGACAGCACGCCGCCCAGATGCGTGCAGACCGCGCTGACCCGGTATGTGGCGGAGTCCACGGTACAAATGCCCACCGGCCGCGAATTTTCCCGCACCACAGTGCCCTGACCCTCCGGCGGTGCCGCATGCGTGGTCCTGGTCAATCCGCCCAGCCAGCCGGACAGCAATTCCAACCCGACGGACAAATTGGTGCCGGCGGTGCTGGCGGCGTCCCGTCCGGAGATGCGTGACTTATAGAGGTCCTTGGCCCAATGATTGTCGCCGCCCAGGATGGAGGCCGACAGCGCCAGTGCCGCCGCCACCCCGTTGGTCATGCCCCACTTGTTGAATCCGGTGGCCACCATGATGCGCTTTTCCCCGGGCAGGATCGGACCCACGTACGGCACCGCACCGGCGGGTTCATAGTCCTGCGCAGACCAGGCATGCGTGGGCTCGGCACCCGGAAAGTGCTGTTGGGTCCAACGGAGCAGGTCATCGACCAGACCCCGGGTATGGCCGTGGCGGCCGACAACGTGGCCGTTGCCGCCGACCAGCAAGACCTCCCGGTCGCCGTGGCGCGCGGTCCGCAGCGAGCGGGTCGGCCCGTCGATGGACAAATACATCCCCGACGGGATGCGCCCGGGCACCGTCAAGGCGGCGGCGTAGGAACGCATTGGCTTGAGCACGCTGAAGTGTCCGCCGCGGTTGAGCATGGGCGTGCCGGTCGCCAGCACGAGGATGCCGGTCTTAATGTCGCCCAGCCCCGTGCGCACGGTAAGGTTTCGCGGCCCCGCCCCGGCACCGCCGTCGTCCGCGCGGCCGATGCCCGTGACCCGCATGCCCTCGAAGACCAGGCCTCCACGGCTGCGCAGTTCTGCAACGAGCGCCGCCAGGAGGTGCATCGGATGGATCTGGGCCTGGTCGGCCAACCGCAGCATCCCGGCGACCTCGAACGGCAGCTCGCCGGCACCGGAGACTTTTTCGACCGGCAGGCCGGCGGATTCGCTGGCGCGCTGCTCCGCCGCCAGGTCCTCGGCGCCCTCGGGGGTGGTGGCGTAGGTGAAGGCGTCCCGCCGGTCGTATCCCACCCGGTGTTCGTCGCAGTACCGCAGGATCCACGCCTGGGCTTCCCGCTGGGCGGCCACATAGGCCGCGGCGGTGCCGGAATCGTGATGGTTCGCGATGCGCGAAAGCTGGCTGCCCTGCAGCAGGGATACCTTGGCGGTCGTGTTGCCGGTAGTGGCGGCGCCGACCGACCGCGCCTCCGCCACGGCAACCCGGTGCCCGGCCCGCGCCAGCAGGACAGCAGTGGTGAGGCCGGTAAGCCCTGCTCCGGCGACGACCGAGTCGAACCCGGTTTGGCCGGAGTACGTGTCCACGGGAATCTGTTGGGCGGTATCGAGCCAGAGTGAGTGCATGACGCTGTCCTTTCGGCCGGATGGTAGTACACACCACACCCTGTCCCTGCTGGCGCGTCAAGACCCAAACTGCGGGTGCACCTGACAGGATGGAAGCGAGGACGACCGGCGGAAGGCGGAGGGCATGAAAACTGCGGTGCTGATGATCGACTTGCAGAACGCGTACTTCGAGGACCCTGCCTTGGCCAAGCGGCAGGAAGCCGTGGTGGAGTCAGCCAATCTGTTGATCAGGACCGCGACGGCGGCGCAGGTGCCGGTGCTGCTTGTTTACACGCAGCACCTCAGGGACCGTTCAACCTGGACCCTCAGCATGCTCGACGATGACCAGGGATTCCTGTTCGAGGGGACCGAGCAGGCCGAATTCCTGCCCGGGCTGCAAACAGAGGGCCTCGAGCGCATCGTCAAGACACGCGACAGCGCGTTTTTTGGTACGGGCCTGGCCGAGCGGCTGCGGGACGCCGGGGTGGAACGGCTGGTCCTGGCAGGCGTGGCGACCCACAACTGCGTGGCGCAGACGGCGGCCGATGCGTTCGCCCACAACTTCCGCGTGGTCTTCGCCAAGGACATGATTGCCTCGACCAATGAGGACTATGCCGGTTCCATGCTGCAGATCCTCAGCGATGAGTACCGCCAGCCCGTGCTGGGCCGCGGGGCGCTGGCCGAATTGCTGGCGGGCGCGCGCCAAGGGTGATCCAGCTGGAGGCTTACCCCTCCGAGAGCAGATGGCACCAGGAATCCGTCAGGGTTTCCAGGCACATCTCCCGATCCATGATCCAGCCCGTGCGGATCCACCGCTGCGAGAGGTATTCCAGCTGACCGAAGGCGAGGACGCAGCGGACCTGGCGGCTGGCCGGGTCGAACCGCCCCGACCGATCCAGCCCGGATGTCATGTCCGCCGCAACATCGCGGAACCAGTCCTCCATGACCTTTGCAACCTCGGGCTCGACCGGGGCCGCCTGATAGACGGCATGCAGATAGGGGCGGGTTGCTTCCCATTGGTCGAATTTCCGGCTGATCCAGGCGCGGATCAAGTCGCGGGTACCCAGTTCCACCACGGTGGATAGGGCCGGGTCGTCCACGCTGGTGAGAATGGAGTCCACCGTCTTCACCACGTCGCCCATCAGCTGCGCCTTCGACGCGAAGTGCAGGTAGAAGGTCGTCCTCGTGGTGCCTGCACGGGCGGCAATGTCGTCGATCGTGGTGGCCGCGTAGCCCTTGGACTCAAAGAGGTCCAGGCCGGTGTCCAAGAGAAGTTGCCTGGTCTGCTGTTTCTGAGCCTCGCGGAGTGTTGCCATGCCACACAGGATAGCCGGTGTCCGCGGCTCCTCCGGACCAGCCGAGCTGCCCTCCGGATTTCCCCGCCCCGGCTGTAACACTTCAGCCCGGCGGCTCTTGGAGCGGAAGCCCCCTCGAATGACACGTCGAATGTTCACTTGACACCGTGTATTTTGAATCACTACTGTTAGCCCCATCACGATGGGCCTGTCGCCTGCGTCACAGGGTGCCGTAGACAGCACAGAGCGTTGCGGCAGGGTCTCGTCTACTACCGGTTCCAGCGAGTGCGGACGAATGCGGCCGCCATGCCCGGACCGGTTCCGCCGAGCACCACCCGTTCACCACACCGCTCACACCATGACAAGGAAGTTCATATGAGCCAGGACCAGGGGACCCACACGTCATCGCCGCAGTCCGATCCGCCGCCCCAGACGCCGCACGTGCAGGTCACACCCGCGCGCACCAGGGGCACATTGGTCGCTGCATCATTGGCGGTCATGGTGGCGCAGATCGCCAACGCTCTGCCAGGCGCGCTCAATGGCGAATTCCAGGTCACCTTTAACACGTTCGGTTCCCAGCTGACCTGGATCACCGCCGCGTTCATGATTCCGGTGGTGGTTTTCGAGCTGACCTTCGGTGTGCTCGGTGACAAGTACGGCCACCGCAAGCTCGTCGTGGGCGGCGCCGTGCTGGTCATGATCGGCTCGCTGGTCTGCGCCATATCCCCGACGGTCCAGGCCATGTGGATTGGCTCCGCCCTTAACGGCCTGGGTGCGGGTGCGATTTTCCCCGCATCGTTGGCCCTGGTTGCTTCGGTGGCGCGCTCCATGCAGGAGCGCGTGCGAGGCATCGCCATCTGGGCAGGCTTCCTTTCGGCGGGTTCGGCCCTGTCGCCCTTGCTCGGCGGCGTATTTGCCGGCTTCGGCTGGTGGCGCGGGGCCTATGCGGTGGTGGTATTGACGGCCCTCGCCGCACTGCTGCTGACCGCCCTGCGCTCCGCCGAGGCCAAGGTGGCCCGTGAGCGCCGGATGGATATCTGGGGCCAAATCACCTTCGCACTGGGCCTGATCCTGGTTCTCTTCGGGCTGGTACAGGGTCCCGAAGACGGCTGGACCAGCGCCCACGTGGTAGCCGCCCTCGCCTCCGGTGTGGTGCTGTTGGCGATCTTTGTGGCCATCGAACTGCGAGTCGAGTCCCCGCTGCTGGAGCTGAGGCTGTTTCTGAACCGCCAGTTCGCCATCGCGTCGATCGTGGCCGTGGTCGGCATGTTCGCCTTCCTGGGTGCCTGCTTCTCCACAAGCATGTGGCTGGGGCCGGTTCAGCACCAGAACCCGCTGTACCTCGGCCTGCTGTTCCTGCTGCTGCAGGGGCCCGCCTTCGTGCTGATCCCCGTGCTGTCCCGGCTGCAGGCCCGCGTCTCATCCCGCTGGCTGATGACGTTCGGATTCCTGGCCATGGCTGCCGGCGCATTGATCAACTCCACTGCCGATGTCACCAGCCGCGACGTGACCGCTTTCATCCTGCCGTCCCTGCTGGTCGGACTTGGTTTCGCCTTCACGCTGAGCCCGATGACCGCTATTGCCGTTAACTCGGTGCCTCGGGAGATGACCGGCATGGCCAGCGCCACCACCAACCTCCTGCGCGACCTCGGGTTTGCGCTCGGACCGGTGCTGGTGGGCGCCATTGCCCTCTCCACCGCCGGCGGAAAACTCATGACCTCCCTGCAGACCTCCGGTTTGGCTCCGGACCAGTTGGGTCCGGCGATGGGCATTGCGGAAGCGGGCGGTCCGATCGCGCTCAACAGCATCCCCGAGGGCGTTCCCGGATCGGGCGGCAGCCAGTTCGCCCTCGAGGCCCTGGGCAGCGGATTCACGCAGGCCTTCCTGGTGGTTGCCATCGCGGCCCTGGCCGCGGCATTGCTCAGCTTCTTTGGGTTGCACGGCGTCAAGGAAACCGAACCGGAAGCAGCGGCACCGCGCACGGCCGCGTAGCATCCCGCAGCGCCGCGACCGAGACAGAGGAAGCCGGCCATCCCTTGGGGTGGCCGGCTTCCTCTGAGCGTGCGGGCGGGGCAACCGGGCCTTAGTGGCCGGTGTTCTCCTGCAGGCGCCGAACGAACGGTGCGCACCCGACGGCCACGAGGCCGAGGATGCCGCCGACCGTGAAGGCGACCCGGACGCCGTCAACCAGGGCGACGTTCGCCGCGATGCCGCCGGCGGCTGCCGCCGCCGTGCCGATGGTCATGGCGGCAACGAGAACCGCGGTACCCGCGGCGCCGGCCAACTGCTGCAGGGTATTCATGATCGCGCTGCCATGGCCGTACTGCTCACGCGGCAGGGCGCCCAGGGCCACGGTCATCAGCGGAGTCATCAGCATGGCCATGCCGACGCAGAACACAGTATGGAAGACGACGATCGTCGGCACCGGGGTATCAATATGGACGCTTCCCAACAGCCACTGCCCGCCGGCCAGCAGGAAGGCGCCGGGAATGACGATGGGCCTGGGGCCCACCTTGTCGTAAAGGCGGCCGACGAGCGGGGACACGATCCCTTGGATCAGGCCGCCGGGCAGGAGGGCCAGGCCGATGGTCAACGTGCTCAGGCCCATGCCGTTGTGCATGAAGATCGGCATCACCATGACCGTGCCCAGCATGGTGGCCATGGCGATCATCACGATGATGACCGAGATGCGGAAGTTGTGCACCTTGAACGGACGAAGGTCCAGCAGGTCCGACTCCGTCTTGCGCAGGGCACGCTGGCGCTGAATAAAAAGGACCAGCGCGACCGCGCCGACGACCAGTGCCACGCCCGGGGCCCAGGAACCTGCCATCAGGTCGGCGATCGAGGACAGCGCATAGACGATGCCGCCGAAGGCGAAGGCGGAGAGGATGACCGAGAGGACATCCAGCGGAGCCTTGCGCGTCTCCTTGCCGGTCTTGATGGCAATGACGCCGAAGAGGAAGACGATGATGGCCACCGGCACCATCAGGCCGAAGACCCAGCGCCACGTCAAGGAGTTGATGACGGCGCCGGAGAGGGTGGGGCCGATGGCCGGAGCCACGGAGATGACCACGGAGTTGAGGCCCATGACAGTGCCGCGGTGCCGGACCGGCACGGAGGTGAGCGTGGTGGTCATCAGCAGCGGCAGAATGATGGCCGTGCCGGCCGCTTGGATGATGCGCGCGATGAGCAGCACCGCGAACGTCGGGGCGATGGTCGCCAGCGCCGTGCCGAGGATGAAGAGCAGCATCGCACTGACGAAGAGGCTCTTCGTGGTGAACCGCTGAAGCATGAAGCCGGTGGTCGGAATGACGACGGCCATCGTGAGCATGAAGCCCGTGGTCAACCACTGCGCCGTGGTGGCCTGGACGCCCAGGTCCGCCATCAGGTCGGGCAGTGCGACCGTCAGCACGGTCTCGTTGAGGATCATGATCAGCGCTGACAGCACCAAGGCGGTGATCACGGCGGCGATGCGCTTGGGCGAGATCCTCTCGGGCTCCACGGCCTCTGCCGCCTCCACCTCTCCGGGCGGAATTTTCTCCTCTAGGACGTCTTTCATGGCCACCTTTTCTGTTTGTGGGGTGCGGCAGACAGGTGCGCCGCTAATACTTACAAAAGTATAAGTATACCGAAAAAGAAAAGCCCGACTGGCCGACGGTTCAGCGCTGGTCCGGCTCGTTGATCAGCGCCGCCAGGCGCTGGAGGGCGGGCAGGCTCGCCGCGATCTGTTCCTGTTCCCCGGGGTGTAGCCTGGCGGCCGCCGTCCCCAGGGTTTCCGCCCACGCGGTTTCCAGCATGATCCTGATCCGCTGGGACTCGTCGGTGGGGTGCAGCGTCACGTAGCGCTTGTCCGCCTCGTCGCGCCTGCGCGTCACGAGCCCGCGGGCCACCAGTTCACGCAGTTGGGTGCTCACGTTGCTGAACTGGCGGTCAAGCCTGGAAGCGACCTCGGCCACGGTTATGCCCGGGTGCGCTTCGATGACCCGCATGATGTCCACCATGCCGTTGGGCAGCAACGGGACGCCGGAATTCTCGTGGGATTTTCGGCGGACATCGGAGGAGATGTCGATCAAGGCCACCGCCAGATCGCGGTTGTCCTCGACGGCTTTCCGGGCCGTGCCGCCCTCGGTTGTTTCCATTACCCAAGGATAAGAGGTGCGCCGGGCACCTCCGGCCGTGACGTTCAGGATCGCTGACCACCACGGCCGGGGAAGCCTCGGGGGCACCTCGAGGGCGCCCGGCCGCCGGTCGGGGCTGCCGTCGCGTTAGTTCGCCCCATCCTCGGCCTTGCGGGCGGTGAAGGGCAGGACCAGCCGGGACCGGTGTGCGGCGTCGCGGTAAATCTTGTGCGTCACCGGGCGTCCCACCGGGAGGTGGAAGGCGTCCGGAGGCAGCAGTGCGTTGTGCTCGTCGGCCAGCGGCTCGCCGTTGGAAAGCTCGGCCACCAGCCGGTGTCCCAACCTGAAGGTGTTGGCGAACGGGTAGAGGCGCAGGACATACTCCTCGATCTTCCCCGGCTCCACCGGCACGGCACGGGTGTGCGGGTGGATCGGGCTGCCCTCGCTGGTGCGCTCCTCGTCCAGCTCGCGGTGTGAGGCCTTGAGGTAGCCGGTGGTGATCAGTTGGCGCTTGCCATTCGGGGCGTAGTCCCACAGGCGCAGGATGAAGTTCGAGTCCGGCTGGTCGATCTCGGCGAAGATGTGCGCGGCGCCGGTGCCGATCATCTCCGTGTCCTCTTCGAACGGCCCGGTGCTCCAGCTGAGGATCTCCACCTTGTCGGTCACCGTCAGGGGCGCCTGGTAGAAGCCGTCCGGGGCCGCATACTCCACGCCCATCAACTCCGGCTCGGCGGACAGCTTGTGGCGCGGACGAAGGTAGAGGGAGGTGTACTCGATCTCCTTCGGCGGCCACTGGTCCGCCTCGACGGTCTCGCGGGAACCTTCGACGAAAACGCTCACGGCCGGCTCGTCCATCACGCCGTTGTCGATGCCCTTGATCCAGTAGTCGTACCAGCGGAACATCTTGTCGTGCTCCTCGATGAACGGGCGCGACTGCATGGGCGGGTAGGGGCCGATGGTCAGCTTCTTGGGTCCCTTGAGCGAGTTGTACAGCTCGATGGTGCCGTCCATGGTCCAGCCGCGGCCCTGGTCGATTTGGAGCCAGACCGGGATGTCGATGTTCGGAGCGAGCGTGATGGGGTTGCGCTCCTCGTACCACTCGCCGTCCAGCTCGTTCATAACGATGTCGAACCAGGCTTCGTGGTTCTTGGGGTAATGCAGCACGTGGACCAGGTTCGGCCAGGCGGCAACGTCCGGGTCCTCGAGGCGCTTGGCGACCAGCTTCTTGAGCTCCTCGGGCGAGTACTTTTCGATCATGCGGGACTTGACGCCGTCGGTGAAGGCCCAACCGGAGTCTCCGCCGCGGCCTTCGCGGGCGGCGCGGGGCATGAACCACATGATGCCGCCGTGGTAGGTGGTTTCGTAAAAGTCGTAGTGGCCGCCGCTGACGAAAATCGCCTTCAGGTGGGGCGGGCGTTCGGCCGCGGCCAGTACCTGCATGGAGCCGAAGTAGGAGATGCCGACCATGCCGACGTTGCCGTCGCACCACGGCTGTTCGGCAACCCATTCGATGAAGTCGTACGCATCCTGGCCCAGCGATACGCCGCCGGCGTTGTAGTTGCCGATGTGTTCGCCGCCGGAGTCGCCGGACCCCCGCAGGTCGCCGATCACGTGGACGTAGTCCTCCTTGACGATGCGGGCGATGTCGCCGGCCTCGATGCAGCCGTCCCACATCGGGCTCGGACGCCGCTGCGGGGGAGTGGTCAGCGCCAGCGCCTGCAGCTCCTTGCCGTACGGGCTCAGGGCCACCAGCGCCGGCCGGGGCTTGTCCTCCAGGCCCTGGTAGGTGTCCGCGGCGAGCTCAACGCCGTCGCGCATTGGGATCCGCAGGTCCTTGCGGATCTTGATCGTCTCCCCACCGGCATTCCACGTCGTGAAATCAGTCATGTGTGCACTTCCTTGTTGACGTTCGAGTGCCAGGTGTCCCGCTGGCAGGCGCGCTCTCCGGAGCCACGCTCAATTATATTATTATAATAAAATGCCGTGCAACGATGGTGACCAGGCCCGGGCCGCGGCGCGGAAAGGCCGCGCGAGGGCAAGGGTCCGCGCTGTCGAGCCATACCATCAGGACCGTGAACGGGTCCCGGAGCTGAGGAGAGAACAATGACGCAAGAAGTAACCATTCATCCGCTGGTCTCGCCCTGGGGCCGCTTCGGTCTCTACAGCTTCTTCATTGACGCGCCCGAGCCGGCCATCGTCGACACGGGCATCACCACGTCACCGGTCGAGGGCATGGTGCCGGAGCTGGAGAAGCTGGGCCGGCGCATCGAGGACGTCAAGTGGATCCTGCTGACGCACGGCCACATCGACCACCTCGGCGGTGCCCACGCCCTCTGGGAGCTCACCGGCCGGAAGGCGAAGGTCGTCATCCACCGGGCGGACGCTCCGTTGCTCCGCTCCCGGCAGGCGCACTTGCAGAACTACCTCGACGTCCGCCGGCAGTACCTCGACAGCCCGAACGGCGTCGAGGAGCAGGCGAAGGCGGCCGGGCATGCCATCTCGGGCGAGATGGAACCGGACATGCTCCTGGAGGGCGGCGAAACCCTCAGCCTTGGCGGGGATGTCACGGTCTCCGTGCATCACATCCCCGGCCACACCGCGGGCTCCGTGGCCTACGTGGTGGACGGGCAGGACGCGGTGTTTGTCGGCGACTCCGTCCAGGTCCACGGCGCCGCCAACCACTTCCCGGGGTATGAGGATCCGGACGCCTACCGTGCCAGCCTCCGCTACCTGCGCGACGAGATCCGTCCCAAGCGCCTGTACCTTGGCCACCCCTACCGCAACACCGAGGGCGTGCCCTTCGACATCGGGATGGACGCCGGCACGGCCCGGCAGGCCCTGCAGGAGAGCCTGGACATCGAGGCCCGGGTCCGCGCCGCCGCGCGCCGCTCCGTGGAGGGCGGCCTGCAGGAGACCGGCTCGCCCTATTCGCCGTTCGCCTCGGTGGCCGAGGAACTCGGCTATACCGGGGATCCGACGCTGGAGCCTTCCCCGTTCTTCACGACCCTGCACGGCTACCGCAAGCTGTACGCCACGAACGCCTAACCGGCTCCACGCCCCAAACGACGACGGCGGCGCGCACCCGTGGGTGCGCGCCGCCGCTGCGTTCGGGGCGGGTGGGGTCAGTCCCGGTTAAGGAACTCGCCCGTTTCCTGGTAGGCCCGGTACATGTCCGGGATCCAGAAGAAGTTCTGGACGAAGCCGTGGTTGGCGCCCGCGTAGCGGCTGACGGTGGTGTCCACGCCGGCGTCCTTCAGGCGCCGGCCGTAGAGTTCGCCCTCGTCGCGCAGGGGATCGTACTCGGCGGTGATGATCAGGGCCTTCGGCAGGCCGGTGAGGTCCTCGCGCTTGATCGGGGAGACCAGCGGGTCGGCCGGGTCCGCGCCGCTCTCGAGGTAGAAGGAGTTCCACGGCTTCAGCGCCGGGGTCTCCAGGCCGTAGCCGGTGGCGTTCTCCCACAGCGAGGCGTAGCGGTCCTCGTCGAAGTCCAGGTCCAGCGACGGGTAGTACAGGACCTGGTGCGTGATCCGGTCGAAGCCCTCGTCATGGGCCATCGCCGTCACCGCCGCCACGAAATTGGCGCCCGAGCTGTCGCCGGCCAAAGCCAGGTTCTGGCCGTCCCAGGCCAGGCTCCCGCCCTGCTCGGCGGCCCAGCGCACCACGCCGTAGCACTCCTGCAGGCTGGTCGGGAAGGGCGCCTCCGGTGCCAGCTGGAAGCCGACGGAGATGACCTTGTAGCCGCTCTCCTTGGCCAGCGCCCGCGCGACGTGGTCGTGCGTTTCCAGGCTGCCGGAGAAGAATGCGCCGCCGTGGAAGTACACCAGCAGCCCGTAAGACTCCGCCTCCGCCGGGGTGTAGATCCGCACCGGGACCTCGCCCGCGTCAGTGGCTGCAACGGTCTCCTCGACGGCGTGCAGTGGCAGCCGTTCCTCCACGGGCGCGACGAACTGCAGGTCGCCCGCGCGCTTTGCCTCCGGGTCGGGCCGCGTGCCGTGGTCGAACGGCGGCAGCGTGGCGAGGAGTTTGCCGATCTCGGGGTGGATTGTCACTCGACACCCGCCCCCTTCTCGAAGGACGTGGTCTCCGGGAAGGAGTCACCGATGTCGAACGGCTTGCGGGAGATGTCCTGCAACACGTCGGTGATGGGCTTGCGCTTGGCCTGGTAGGTGCGCAGGGCGTCCTGCAGGTCGGAGCCGTCCTTGATGGCGTCGGCCAGCCAGGCGGCATCCTGCATGGCGGAGTTCGCACCCTGGCCCTGGTGATGCAGCATGGCGTGCGCGGCGTCGCCCACCAGGGCAACGCTGTCCGTGTGCCAGGTCGGCTGCTTGTCGATGTCGTAGACACCGCGGTTCGTCATCGAGGCGATGTCCAGTTCCTGGCCGATCTTCTGCAGGCGCTCGTCGAAGCCCTCCAGCAGCGACCCGATGTACTCGTGCGTGACCTCGGGCGCCCACGCGGTGTCGTCGCTCGGGGCGGTGATGTCGAAGGACACCTGGTTGCGGTGGCGCAGCGGCAGGAAGTACACGGTGGTGCCGTTTTGGCCCACGTAGACGCGGAAGTTGTCGTTCTCCACCAGGCCATAGGCGTCGTCGGCGGAGATGACGGCGCGCATGGCAATCGTGTGGGAGAACACCGGCTGGACCTCACCGAAGATCTGGTTGCGCACGCTGGAGCGGATGCCGTCGGCGCCCACTACCAGGTCGGCGGTGACCTCCACGCCGTTCTCGAACTTCACGGTGGCGGAGTTGCCGTTGTCGGCGATGCTGATCATCTTGTGCCCGATATGAACCCGCTCGGCCGGCAGCAGGCGCAGGAGGGTCTCGATGACGTCCCCGCGGTGGACCATGCGGCAGTGGTTGGTCTGGGCGTACTCGTTGATGCCCGGCCACGGGTCGCGGGCGATGAGCTCGCCGTTGGCCTGGTAGACCTCGATGGCCTCGGAGGGAGCGGAGACCTTCTCGAACTCTTCGAACACGCCCCACTTGCGCAGCACCTCCACGGTCGGCGGGCGCAGGCCGATGCCGGCCCCTACTTCGCCAAGCTCGGGGGCCTGCTCGTAGACGTGCACGTCGGCGCCGAGCTGCAGCAGTGCCAGGGCAGCGGAAGCGCCGGCGTAGCCGCCGCCCACGACGGCCACCTTCAGGTTCTGGATTTCGAAAGTCTGCATTGTTCTGTTGTTCCTTCACTGGGCGCCGGTGCAGGCGTCCTCGGGGTGAGTGTTGGATTGGAGTCGCCGCCGTCGTCGTAGGCGGCAGCGGAGCCGGCGCGTGACGCCGGATGGAGTGATGCGGGTCAGGCCTTGATGGAGAGGAAATCGGCCGGGTTGTCCTTGAGGAGGAGCTTGATGGTGGCGTCGTCGATGCCGGCGGCGCGCATGTCCGGGAGCATGTCGTCGAAGATGTAGTTGATGGTGTGGCCCTTCACGCCCGGCCAGCCCAGCGGGCTGCAGTTGGCGTCGGCTGAGACGAGCAGCTTGTCCGCGTAGCCCTTGTTCACCAGCTTGACGAAGTGCTCCATGCGCTCGGCGCGTTTGCGGCCCCAGAACGGCGGGTCGGGCAGTTCGAGGTCGTACCCGAAGGTGTCGAAGCCGATGCGGCCGCCCTGCTCGTAAATCCAGTCGTGCGGCGTGATCGGTGCGTTCAGGCCGTCGTCGGCGTGGCCGAAGAGGACGCGATCCAACGGGAGGCCCTCCTCGTTGAAGATGTTCACGGCGGGCTCGGGGTCGATCGCCAGATGCGTGAGGATCGGGACCCCGGTGAGGACGGCGGCGCGGGCGGCGGCGCGGTAGATCCGCTTGTCGAGTTCGGTCATCTTGCCGCCGCGGCTCACGCCGACCTTGATGACGCCGGCCTTGGCGCCCGTGTCGCCGATCCCCACCGTGATTTCGTGGATGAAAACCTTCGCCAGGTAGTCCACCGACGCCCGTGCAAAGTGCGGCAGGGCGGTGTCGCCGCCCACGAAGCCGGTGCAGGCCACGATGTGGACGCCGGTCTTGGCCGAGAGGGACTTGTAATAGTCGACGTCGCGGCCGTTGCAGATGCCGGTGGCGTCCACGAAGGTGCCGCCGCCGTTTTCACGGAACCTGCGCAGCTTCGGCACGGTTTCTTCGTAGGCCTGCTCCGGCGACTTCCACCATCGCGTGTCGAGCTCGGAGCCGGGCATGCCGTAGCCGATGTGTTCGTGGACTGCCACGATTTCCAGTTCTTCAGCCGGGATTGTTCCCAGCACGGTGTTGACCTTGGTCATTCCTTCACCTCAGGGTTTCGAAAGCTTGTTGATGGCGGGCCGCGGTGCTCAGCGCACAGCCAGCAGGTTGCGCGGATTGTCCACCAGGATTCGGCGGGCGTCGTCGTCGCCCAGGCCCAGTGATTTCAGGAAGGGGACAAAGGTGGTCAACACGTGGCTGAACGGCAGGTCGTAGTCCGGCTGCCCCTTGGCCACGCCGATCGCGTTGGACGAGAGGATGACCTGGTCCGTGTGGCCGGCCCCGACCAGCTCGAGCACCAGTGAGGCCCGCTCGCGGTCGCTGAGGTAGCCGCCGTCGTCGTCCAGTCCCACGTGGTCCAGGCCCACGAAGGCACCGCGGCGGGCCACCTCAAGCGCCGCACCGGCGGCCGCGGCGTCCTGGCGGTCCAGGCCGCCGACGAGCACCCGCCCGGCGGGCAGTCCCTCGTCCAGGACGACGTCGAGGTCGTGCAGGGCGTCGGCGCCGTAGCGGATGGAGACCGGGATGCCGGTGGCCAGGGCGGTCCGGGCCGCCCCGCGGAACAAGCTCTCGTCGGTGGGGGTCATGCCCTCGCGGGTTGCGGTGCTGGTGACCAGCCCGGCGGCTCCGCGGCGCTCGACCCGCGGGACCACCATGCCCTCGCTGACTTCCTTCGAGAAGAGGTCGGCGAACTTTTCGGCCGGCCAGGGGGTCGGCGGGTTGGTCTGCGGGGTGAGGAAGTAGCCGCCGAGCATTTCCTCCGGCCCCATGCCGGTGGAGGCGATGATGTGCACGCCGGTCGAGCGCGAGAGCGCCTCGTACAGCTTCACGTCGCGGCCGTGGAACATGCCGGTGCTGTCCACGATGGTCTGGCCGCCGGCCCTGCGGAAGTCGGTCAGCTTTCCGGCCAGGACCTCGAAGATCTCCGCCCGGTCCATGCTGATGTCCGGGGCGTACTGGGCTCCCGGGACCACCGAGAGCAGGGCCTCGTGGACCGCGACCACACCCAGTTCGTGGGCGGGAACGGGGCCAAGAACGGTATTGGCCGTCGGGTGGGGGGTTGTTGTTGTATCCGTCATTGGCACAACCTTTCGTCTGACGCCACGCCATGCAGACGTCACGCGGGGAAGGATCATGCACCGCGACCTCTGGATTCATTCCTCGCCGAAACCGGTGCAGGCGGCAGTAAACGAAGGAGGAGCCCATCGGGAGGCCCGGCGTCCGCTAACGGCCGCGGGCTCCCGCTGATGTGACCTTGATTACCTGTCAACTAGGTTTACATGATGTAGTGCCAAAGTCAAGGCAATTGACCGGAAAACATCTCGTTTCGTTTTGGCTGACGGGGTGGATTTCCCGCGCGGTCGCGGCCTACTGCCCGGTGCTGAACCGGTACTTGAATTTCTCTGCCAGGTGCACTGCGGAGCGCCATCCGGCGGGCAGGTCGCCCGTGGTGAAGAAGACCGTCTCGATGACGAGCAGCGGGCTCCCCACGGCCACCCCGAAGGTCGCGGCCTGTTCGGCGGTGGCCGCGGTTGCCCAGGCTTCGTGCTCGGCGCGGACGTGTGCGATGCCGAACTCTTTCTTGAGGAGTTCGAAGGCGGAGCCAACGCGTTCCAGTTCCGCGGCGGTGGGGCTGAAGTCCCCGGGCACCCGAATGTAGACGTCGGCTTCGACGAGGGGCTCATCCTCGACCGAGATCAGGCGGGTGAAATGCAGGAGCCGCTCGTGCGCTTCGAGTCCCAGGAGGTCCCGAATCCGGCCGGGCGGTTCCACCCGTTCGATGCCGGCGACCTTCCCCGTCGGACGCAGTCCGCTCTCGGCGAGGTATTGGTACAGGGCCCCCGAGCGCACGTCGGCCGGCCGCTGGACCCTGGTGCCGATGACCGGGAACGTCCCCTTGCCTTGTTTCCGGTAGATGTACCCCTCGCTGGCAAGCTCCTGGAGTGCCTGCCGGATGGGCGCCCGACTGACTTCGAACCGGCTGAGCAACTGCGCCTCGGTCATTGGCTTCCGCGGATCAGCGATCCCCTCGGCTATTTCCCTGCGCAGGATTTCCCTGATCTGGCGATACAGGGGTACCCCGGACGAGGTGTCGAGCTCGCCATATGCCATGAGTCTTCTGTTCCTCCACATCGCCCGCCACCGGGATTGCCCTGCAGGAAGTCAACCACAGAACGCAGTCCATTGAGGAGGCGGCGGCCCTAGCCCGCGGATGGCGTGCGACGTAGCCTGAGGTGACTACCGCCGGGAGGGGCGTGCCATGGACCAGGACATCCAGAAGTACATCAGCGCGTTGGTCGAGAAGGAACAACAACTGCGCGACTCCACGCCGGAGGAGCCGGACAAGGCCGCCGCCCGCGCCGCCGAGCTGCGCCGCCTGGAAGAGCAGCTGGACCAGTGCTGGGACTTGCTGCGCCAGCGCCGTGCCAAGCGCAAGGCCGGCGAGGACCCGGGCGAAGCTGAGACCCGGCCGGCCGGGGAAGTGGAAAACTACCGGCAGTAGCGGAGCGGCAGGCGGTCCCGGCGGGCTGGGCCCCGCCCCGCCGTCGTCCCCCGCCCCGTCGTCGTCCGTTTACCGCGCGTCAGGCGCCCTTTGACGCCTCGGACTTGGAGCCTGACTTCTTCTTCTTCGAGGAGCCGGCGGAAGACTTGGCCTCCCGGTTCTGCTCGACGCTGCGGCGCAGCGCCTCCATCAGGTCCAGGACCTTGCCGCCTTCTTCCTCTTCGTCCGTGCCGAAGGTCTTTGCCGTATCCAGCGCCTCGCCCTGCTCCAGCTTCGCCTCGATCAGGGTCCGCAGCTGTTCCTGGTACTCGTCGGTGTAGTCCCCGGGCGTGAAGTCGGAGGAGAACGACTCCACCAGCGCGGCGGACATCTCCTTCTCTTTCGCCGAGATCCGCACGGTTTCCTCGAGCGACGGGAAGCTGGCCTCCCGTACCTCGTCCTCCCACAGCAGGGTCTGCAGCATCAGGACCTTGCCGCGGACCCGCAGCGCCGCCAGCCGGGTCTTCTGCCGCAGCGCGAACTGCACGATGGCCGTGCGGTCCGTCTCTTCCAGGGTCCGCCGGAGCAGGACGTAGGCCTTGGACGACTTCGAATCCGGCTCCAGATAGTAGCTGCGGTCGAACATGATCGGATCGATCTGGTCGCTCGGGACAAACTCGACGACTTCGATCTCGCGGCTTTTTTCGACCGGCAGGGACTTGAAATCCTCGTCCGTGATCACCACGGTGTGCTCACCGTCGTCGTACGCCTTGTCGATGTTCTGGTAGTCAACGGTCTTGCCGCAAACCTCGCACCGGCGCTGATAGCGGATGCGCCCGCCGTCCTTGTCATGGACCTGGTGCAGGCTCACGTCGTGGTCTTCGGTGGCGCTGTAGAGCTTGACCGGCACGTTGACCAGACCGAACGCCACCGCGCCTTTCCAGATGGCTCTCATGCCACTAGTGAACACCCGCGGGCGGTACAAAGCCAGAGGCGAGGGCCTAGCCAACCGGCCGCGCGGCGGACAGACTGGCGGTATGGCCAGCCAGAATTCCAGCCGGATATCCAGCCAGAAGGAGACCGTAGACGTCGACGGGCGCCGGCTCAGGCTGACTAATTTGGACAAGGTGCTGTACCCGGAAACCGGGACCACCAAGGCGGAGGTGATCGCCTACTATTCGGAGATCGCCGAGTTCCTGGTTCCGCATGCCGCCGACCGGCCGGTGACGCGCAAACGCTGGGTTCACGGCGTCGGCACGGCGGAGGAACCGGGCGAGGTGTTCTTCCAAAAAAACCTGGACAAGTCCGCGCCCGACTGGGTCTTGCGGCACACCATCGAGCACAAGAGCAACATCAACGTCTACCCGTTGGCCAATGACCGGGCCACCCTGACGTGGCTGGCGCAGATTGCGGCCCTGGAAATCCATGTTCCGCAGTGGAAGTTCGGACCGCGCGGCAAGATCAACAATCCCGACCGGATGGTGCTGGACCTGGACCCGGGGGAAGGGGCCGGGCTGGCCGAGTGCGTCGAAGTCGCCTTCCTGATCAAGGACATCCTCGAGGGGATGGGGCTCGACCCGAGGCCGGTGACCTCCGGTTCCAAGGGCATTCACCTTTACGCCGGGCTGGACGGCAAACAGACCTCGGAGGACGTCAGCCAGGTGGCCCACGAACTCGCCCGCCTGCTGGAGGCCGACCATCCGGACCTCGTGGTCAGCGACATGAAGAAGTCCCTGCGCACGGGCAAGGTGCTGGTCGACTGGAGCCAGAACAACTGGGCCAAGACCACGATCGCCCCGTACTCCCTGCGCGGTCGGCCGCACCCCACCGTGGCGGTGCCACGAACCTGGGCCGAGCTGGAAGACCCGGACCTGGCTCACCTCGACTTCAGGCAGGTGCTCGAGCGCGTCAAGGAGATCGGCGACCCGCTGGCCGGCATGGCGGGCGGCACCGCCGACGAGCAGTCCCTGCCGGAGCCGGGGCCGGACCGGCTCAGCACGTACCGTTCGATGCGCGACCCGGACCGCACGCCCGAGCCGGTGCCTGCGGTGATCGAGCGGCGCGAGTCGGACGATGAACCGGTTTTCGTCATCCAGGAGCACCACGCACGCCGGCTGCACTACGACGTCCGCCTGGAGCATGACGGGGTGATGGTGTCCTGGGCCGTGCCCAAGGGACCGCCGGTCACGACCGGTAAGAACCACCTGGCCGTCCACACCGAGGACCACCCCATGGAATACGCCACCTTCGAGGGCACCATCCCCAAGGGCGAATACGGCGCCGGGGTGATGACCATCTGGGACAGCGGCACCTACGAAGTGGAGAAGTGGCGCGAGGGCAAGGAAGTCATCATCGTGCTGCACGGACGACCCGACGGCGGCCTGGCGAACGACGGCGGGCCCCCCGGTCCGCGTCGCTACGCCCTGATCCGCACCGGCGGCGAGGACGGCAAGGACAATTGGCTGATGCACCTGATGAAGGACCAGCCGCGTCCTGCTGCCGGGACGGCGGACGGCGGCGGGTCCGGGCGCGCCGGGCGGGCGGTCGTCACCGCCGCGCCTGCGGATGATACCGGCTCCGCACTGCACGACGCCGGGCCGCCGCAAGCGGTGAAACCGATGCTGGCCGTGCAGGGCACCGAGGCCTCCATCGACGAGGAGGAGGGCTGGGCCTACGAAATGAAGTGGGACGGAATCCGGGCCGTCGCCGTCGTTGCCGACGGGTCCGTGCGCTTGGTCAGCCGCAACGGCATCGACATGAGCAAGACCTACCCCGAACTGGCCGACCTGCCAGACCACGTCCTGGCCCAAACCGCGGTGCTGGACGGCGAGATCGTCGCGCTCGATGCCAAAGGACGGCCGGATTTCGGCCGCCTGCAGAACCGCATGAACCTTACCAAAAAAGCGGATATCGAGCGCGCGGCCGCGAAATACCCGGTGGAGTACTTCCTCTTCGATTTGCTGGAACTGGACGGAACACCAACACTTGGGCTGGAATACTCCCAGCGGCGGGAAATCCTCAAGGAAGCGGTGGAGACGCCGGACGACGGACATATCCAGGTGCCGCCGGAGCTGGATGCCAGCGCGGCCGAAGCGGTCGCAGCCAGCCGCGAGGTCGGCCTGGAAGGCATTATCGCCAAGCGCACGGACAGCAACTACGCGCCGGGCCTACGGACGAGGAGTTGGATCAAGATCAAGAACCAGCTGACGCAGGAAGTGGTCATCGTGGGCTGGCGGCCGGGCAAGGGCTCGCGCGCCCGCAAGGTCGGCTCGCTGCTGGTGGCCGTGCCCGACGGCGTGGAGCTGAGCTACCTCGGCCGCGTCGGGTCCGGCCTGACGGAGCGCGAACTGGCCGAAATCGGTGCACGGCTGAAGAAGATGTCACGCAAGACCCCGCCGCTGGAGGGCGTGCCGGCGGCAGACGCCTCCGACGCGAACTGGGTGCGGCCCGCGCTGGTCGGCGAGGTCCAGTTCAGCGAACGCACCGGGTCCGGAAAGCTCCGCCACCCGGTCTGGCGCGGCTTCCGGCCGGACAAGAAGCCGTCGGATGTCGTCGTCGAAATCCCGCAGATTCAGGCCTGACCCGCGGAGCTGCCGCTCAAAAATTTTGACCCTACCCCTATCATTCTGCCGATGAATCGTTAGTCTTTACCAAGGGGAACTTCTGGGGGGAAGTTTCGGGGGATGATTCTTGGGGAAGAAGGCAGAACTGCATCATGGGGAGTTCATTTAAGCCGACTATTCGCGACGTCGCCGAGCGGGCCGGCGTTTCGCTGGCAACGGTCTCATACGTCTTGTCCGGCCGGCACGGGGGTTCAACGAGGATCAGCGAACCGACCAAAGCCCGGGTAATCGAGGCGGCCAAGTCGCTGGGATATGTGCCCAACCACGCCGCCCGGGGCATGCGCCGCGGGCGGACGGACACCGTGGCCGTCGTGGTGGAAAACCTGGATTCGGCCTGGGACCGGCAATTGGCGGAGGTTGCCAACCGTGTGCTGCCGGAGCACGGGTACCGCGTGGTGGTCCTTCTGGGCCAGGAGGCATGGCGGAACTTCATGCTCTCCGGCGGCGCGGACGGGGCCATCCTGGGTTTCAGCACCGAAACGCCCGAGGAAGACCACACCCTGCGCGACCTCGCCGACCGGGGCGTGGCGCAGGTGGTCGTGTCACAGTTCCTGCAGCCTGACGGCTTCGACGTGCTGAAAGTGGACGCGGAGGTCGGCATCGCCGAGGCGGCTGCGTATCTTGCTGCCAGGCACCGCCGCATCGCCGTGCTGCACCGGGGCGGGCCCGCCCCGGGTCCCCGGGGTTCCCGGCTGGGGTTGTTCCGGCAGGCGATGGCCGACCTCGGCGCAGAACTGGACGAAAACCTGGTGCGTGCAACGCACGGGTCTTGGCGTGAATCCTACGAGGAGACCGGCACGCTGCTGAAGTTGTCCGATCCGCCCACGGCGTTCTTCACCACTGCGGATCTGGAGGCCCTGTGCGTCTCCGGCTCCGCCACCGCGGCGGGACTCCGGATCCCGGAGGAGATGGAGATCATCGGCGTGGACACCTCGGATCTGGGACACCACTCCGAACCGCCGCTGAGCTCGGTGGGACCGGAGCCGCTGGTGGGTACCGTGGTGGACCTGCTGATCGACCGGCTGGAGGGGCGCGCCTCCGCCGGCGGGCGCCTGGTGCCGGCGCCGTGGAAGCTGAACCACCGGGGGACCACCGTGGCGGGGATGTCCGGTGATGGCAGCGCCGAAGGCTCGGGCGAGGTGGAGGACAGCGTCTCCAACGGGGCTCCCTAGCGGCGGGCGGCTACAGTGCAGGGATGGAGTACACCCGGCACAGCTACGGCCCGGATCCCAGCCAGTACGCGGAACTGTATGTGCCCGCCCGGCGGCGGCACACCGCCGTCGTCGTCATCATCCACGGCGGGTACTGGCGCGCTGCCTACGGTGCCGAGCTCGGACGCCCGCTGGCCCGGGACCTCGCCAGCCGCGGCTGGGTCTGCTGGAACATCGAATACCGGCGCGCGGGCAATGGCGGCGGCTGGCCGGAGACGTTCGACGACGTTTCCTCCGGCATCGACCGGCTCGCCGACGTTGCGCACGAGTCTGGATTTGCGCTCGAGCGGGTGGTGGGGCTGGGCCATTCGGCCGGCGGTCAACTGGCGGTGTGGGCGGCCGGACGGGGCCGGCTGCGGTCGGAGGAGTCCGGGGTGCGGGTGCCCGGCGCGGCCCCGCGGGTGGAGCTCGCTGCGGTGCTCAGCCAGTCCGGGGTGCTGGATGTGGCGCGCGCCCACGAGCTGGGCCTGAGCGACGGCGCCGTCGAAAACCTGCTCGGGCGGCCGGAGGACGCTGATCCAGGTGCCGCGCATCCCTACCGGCTCGCCGATCCCATGCGGAACGTTCCGCTGCCGGTCCCCGTCTACGCCTTCCACGCCGAGCAGGACGCCGACGTGCCGAGGGAACTGTCCGAGCGCTACGTCGACGCCGCCCGGGCCGCCGGCGGGACGGCCGAACTGGTGCTCGTTCCCGGGGACCACTATGCGCTGATAGATCCTGCCTCTGTTGCGTTTGCGCGCATCCGCGGGGTGCTGGCCGGCCTGGGCTGATGCCGGTGCCGCAACCGGCGGCGCTCTGCTACGTTGGCACTGTGCTCACGGTCATAGGCGAAGCCCTGGTGGACGTCGTCCGCTCCGACACGATGCCCCCGCGGGTGCACGTCGGCGGCAGCCCAATGAACGTGGCGGTGGGCCTGGCCCGGCTGGGCCACCCGGTCCAGTTCGTCGGCCGGTACGGCAAGGACCGGTTCGGGGACCTGGTCCACGGCCATCTGCGCCGCAACTCCGTGTTGGTGCCGCTGGATCCGGATGCGTCGCCGACCAGCGCTGCCACCGCTACCCTGGATCCCGCCGGTGCCGCCCATTACTCTTTCGACCTGCTCTGGGAACTGCCGGACCTCGAAAAGATCCGGCCCCGGCTGCTCGACGAGACGGTCTGGCTGCACACCGGCTCCGTCGCCGCCATGCTGGAGCCGGGCGCGCACACGGTGTACAGGACCGTCCAGCGGGCCCATCCGCGGGCCCTGGTCAGCTACGACCCGAACTGCCGGCCCACGCTGATTACGGACCGGGACTTCGCCCGGCGGCAGGCCGAAAAGTTCGTGGTCCTGGCCGATGTGGTCAAGGCCTCCGACGAAGACCTTCAGTGGCTGTACCCGGACCGTACCGTCGAGGAGACGGCCCGTGCGTGGTTGAAGCGGGGGCCGGCCGCGGTAGTGGTCACGCGCGGGGCGAAGGGCAGCTGGGGAGTGGTCGGTGCCGGGACGGCAGAGGTCACGGCACCGGCGTCGGCCGTCGTTGACAGCGTAGGCGCCGGCGACGCGTACATGTCCGGGCTGCTCGATGCGCTGCTGAACGCGGGATTCTCCGGTTCGGCCCGGCGCGGCAAGCTGCGCGACATGGGCTCCGCCACGCTCGAAGACGTGATGGCGCACGCTGCCCGTGCCGCGGCCATCACGGTGTCCCGGGCAGGGGCGAATCCGCCGCGCCGCGACGAGCTGGGCTAGCCGCCTGCGCCGCCGGAGGCATCCCTAGACTGGTGCAATGCGCCTTATCGCCAGCGACCTCGACGGAACCATCATCGGCCGGGACGGCAAAATCAGCCCCCGCACCGTCCGGGCGTTTCGCAGCGCGGCGGCCGCGGGTGTGGAAATTGTCTTCGTGACCGGCCGGCCGCCGCGCTGGCTGACTCCGCTGGCCGAACAGATCGGACACCGCGGCCGGGTGATCTGCTCCAACGGCGCCGTGGTCTACGATCTGGTGGCCGAGCGGGTGCTCTCGGCGCAGACGCTGCCCCACGCGAACATTCTCGAGGTGCGCCGGATCATCCTCGGCCTGCACCCGGCGGTGACGTTCGCGGCGGAAACGACCGAGGGATTCCTGCTGGAACCGAACTTTCTGCAGCCCGGCTCGGTGGAGCTTCTGGACGGCACCGTGCCCAAACTGTTGCCGGAAAGCCTGCGCCGCTCCGACTCGGTCGTGAAACTGCTGGCCCGGGGGACGGACATCGACCCCGACGCCTTCCTGGCCGAGGTGGGCCCGGCGGTGGGGCATCTGGCCGCCGTGACGCATTCTGCCCCCGGCAACCCGCTGCTGGAGATGGCACGGCCGGGGCTCAACAAAGCGGTGACCCTGGCCGAGTACGCCGGTTCGTTGGGCATCGGCCCCCAGGACGTGGTGGCCTTCGGCGACATGCCGAACGACATCGAAATGCTGCGGTGGGCCGGGGCCGGCTACGCGATGGCCTCCGGCCACCGCACCGCGCTGGAAGCAACCCCGTTCCGCGCCCCGGCGTTCGCCGAGGACGGCGTCGCCCAGGTGATCGAGGAACGGCTGGCGGACCGGCGGCAGGCCTCGCGCGGGGTCTGACCCCTGCGTGGGTCCCGCGGTCAGGAGCCTCGCGCCGCTCCGGCGGGCGCCGCCTCCCGCCGGGTTTCGGGACGCTCGTCCAGATACCGGCGGGCGAACCAGCTGGGGCCGGTGCTCCGGCTGCGCCGGGGCGGTTCTATGTCCGCAACGATCAGCTCTTCATACAGGCCGGCCTCGGCCACCACACCCGTCCCCGGTGCAGCGATGAAGCTGTGGCCCGGCCCGCTCCAGGCCACCGCCTGTGCAGAAGCTCCCCGGCGGGCCAGTGCACGGAACCAGCCGTCCCGGCCGCCGCTGCCGCCGGGCACCACGAGCAGTTGCGCGCCGTCGTCGGAGACCGACCGGCGGGACGTGCCGGGCGCCGGCAGGGCGACCGAGCCGGCGTCGTCCTCCGCAGCCAGCCCGATGAGCAGCCCCTCCAGCGGCACGACCGCGGCGGCGTCCGTGCAGGCCTGGAGCCCGCCGTACGCATCGAACAGCCACAGTTCGGGGCCGTTGCCGTGGCTGCTGCTGCCGGCCGCCACCGCGACCCTGTGTTCCGCCGCGAGCCCGCCCAGTTCGCGGCGGAAATGCGGAGCGAACCCCGCGGGCAGCACCAGCAGCCGTGCCCCCAGCCCGGCCGCCTCTTCCAGCCACATCCGGCACCGCGGCCGGGACCCGTCGCCGAGCAGCCCGGCAGCCTGCACCACGGCAAGACGCATGGACTCCTCCTCATCGGCGGTCGTGGCGGGGCCGGTAGAGTACCGAAGGTGAGCAGCGCCAGCCCGTACCTCAATCCTACGTTTCCCGGTTCCGGGCAGGGCCGGCCCCTGGCCATGTCGCACCGGGGTTTCTCCTTGGACGGTCGGGAGAACTCGATGGCGGCCTTCCGCGCGGCAGTCGATCTCGGCTACGCCTACCTGGAGACCGATGTCAGGTCCACCCGCGACGGCGTGCTGGTGGCCTTCCACGACCGGACGCTGGAGCGTACTACCGACGGCCGCGGAGAGCTGGCGGAGCACACGGCCGGCCAGCTGGCGCGGGTCCGGATATCCGGTGAGCCGATCCCGACGTTCGAGGAGTTGCTGACCGCGTGGCCGGACGTGCGACTGAACGTGGACGTGAAGGACATGGCCGCCGCCGACGAATTGGCCCGGCTGATCGAGGCCTACGACGCGCACGACCGCGTGCTCGTGGCTTCCTTTTCCGACCGCCGCCGCTTCCGCGTGCTGCGCGGCCTGAGCCGGCCCGTCGCGGGATCCGCCGGCGTGTATGCGACCCTGGCAATATACTTGCTGGGCTATATAGGTCTGGCGGGCCTGATGGCCCGGCTGGTCCGCGTCCACGCGGTGCAGGTGCCGGTGAAGTACGGTCCGTTTACGGTGGTCACGCCCGGGTTTGTGCGGCGCTGCCGCCGGGCCGGACTGCACGTGCACGTGTGGACCATCAACGACCGCGCAGAGATGGAACGGCTGCTGGCACTGGGAGTGGATGGAATAGTCTCCGACCGCGCCGATATTCTGGCCGAAGTGATGGCTGAACGCGGCAGTTGGCCGCAGAGGGAGTCCGCATGAAGGTCTTGATTGCACCGGACAAGTTCAAGGGAACCTTATCGGCCGCCGAGGCGGCCGCCGCAATGGCCGAGGGCGTGCTGCGGGTCTACCCGGACGCCCACGTGCAGCTGCTCCCGGTTGCCGACGGCGGAGAGGGCACCTTGGAGGCTGCCCTCTCCGCCGGTGCGGCCGAGCACACGGAGCGCGTGGTGGGGCCGCTGGAGCGTGAGGTCACCGCATCCTGGGCCATGCTGGAACGGCCGGAGGGCAAGACCGCCGTCATCGAAACCGCGCGGGCGTCCGGCTTGCTGCTCACCGAGCCCAGCGTGCAGTCGGCGCTCACGGCCCACTCCTACGGGTCCGGCCAGCTGATTGAGGCGGCGCTGGACGCGGGCGCCACCGAGATTGTGCTCGGGGTGGGCGGCTCGGCCATGACCGACGGCGGGTCCGGGGCCCTCCGCGCGCTCGGCCTGAAGGTCCTTACCGGCGGCGGCGCCGAAGTCCTGCTCGGCGGCGCGGCCCTGGCTACCGCGGACCACCTGGACACCTCCGGCCTGGACCCGCGCCTGGCGGAGACCGTGATCCGGATAGCGGCAGACGTCTCGAATCCGCTGTACGGGCCAGACGGGGCGGCGCACGCTTTCGGTGAACAGAAGGGCGCCGACGCGGTCTCGCGGCGGTTGCTCGACGAGGCGCTGCAGCGCTGGGCCCAGTTGCTGCTGAAGGCAACAGGCCGCGACGTCAACGTGGCGGGCGCCGGCGCGGCCGGCGGCTTCCCCTCCGGCTTCATGGCGCTGGCCGGGGTCCGGGTGGAGCCGGGGTTCGACGTCGTCGCGGACCTGGTGGGCCTCGAGGCCGCCCTGGCGGATGCAGACTTGGTCCTGACCGGCGAGGGGTCGCTGGATCGGCAGTCCGAATTCGGGAAAGCGCCGCTGGGCGTCGCCGGGCGTGCCCAGGCCCGGGGCATCCCCGCCGTCGTCGTCGCCGGGCAGATCGACCTGGCGCCGGACCGCCTGGCCCAACACGGGGTGCACGCGGCCGCCAGCGTGGTCGAGGCGGCAGGCAGCCGGGAACAGGCCATGGCCCAGGCCGCACGCTATGTCACGTTGGCCACGCAACAGGCGCTCGAAGGGGCTTGAGCCCGGGAAGCACGCCTATCATGAGGGCATGAGCAGCACCGTCGTCCCGCCGCCCTCGGCCGTCCGCCAGGGTTTTCTCCGCACCTTGGTCCTTTGGCTGGCGATTCCGATGGCGGTGCTGGTGCCGCTCTGGGTGGTGGCCGGACGGGTGCTGTTTGGCATCGGCGGGCAGATGGTGCTCTGGCTGGGCATCAGCCTGGGCCCGGTGCTGCTGGTCTTGCTGTTGCTGACCGGCGTGAAGCTCCTCGAGACCGCCCGCCGCGGCCTGCTGCTTCCGGTGCGGGCCGTCGTGGCGCCGGCGCTGGCCTGGCTGCTGGCGTTCGCCTTCGGCTTCACCGTCCCGGACTTCGGCGGCGGCGCCGGAGAGGGCGCGTCCATCATGTCGCTGCTGGCCGGTCCGTCCGCCTTGGGAATGTCCACCGCGCTGTGCAACCCGTTCGGGATCATCGCCGTCGGGCTGGCCATCGCGGCCACGGTTTTCGCCTACCGGGCCGCGGGCCATGCGCGTCGCGGCGTCACCGCCGACGGCCCCTGACGCAGGCGGGCCTGATGGTGCGCCTTAGGCCTGCTGTGTGTACCGGGCTTCGCCGTTGCGCCGGACGTGACTGCGGGCATGCTCGACCGCCGCTTCCAGGTCGCCGAACAGGTGCCTGTCGTGGCGCAATGACTCCAAGACCCCGACCCGGCGGGCCAACTCCACATGGCGTTCCTGGATCCCCTTGATGAGCACGGTGACGCCGCGGCGCTCCAGCGCCGTGACCAGGTCGGCCACGACTTTGGCCCCGGTCGCGTCGAGGATCTGCAGCTGGGACATCCGGATGATCACCACCTGCACATTGCGGATGGAAGAGACTCGCTCCAGCACCCGGTCGGCCACGCCGAAGAACAGGGCGCCGTCGAGTCGGAAGACTGCGATCTGCTCGTCGCCGTCTGCGGCCGGTCCGGGGATCTCCTCCCGGTGGACACCGCTGGAATTCCCCAACGCCCTCAGCGCGAAGAACCCGGCGAAGACGATGCCGATCACCACGGCCTGGATCAGGTCGAAGGACACCGTGACGACCGCGGTGACGATGAAGACCGTGGTGTCCGCCCGGGTGGAGCCGAAGACGCTGCGCAAGGTGTTCAGCGAGACCATGCGGACGGCGGTCACCATCAGCACGCCGGCCAGCGCCGCCAGCGGGATTTGCGAGACGGGCCCGGTCGCCAGGTACACGACGCCCAGCAGCACCAGGGAATGCACGACGACGGAGGCCCGGGTCCGCCCGCCGGCGCGGATGTTTACTGCCGTCCGGGCGATGGCCCCGGTGGCAGGCATCCCACCGAAGAAGCCGGAGGCAACCGAGGCCAGGCCCTGGCCCACCAGCTCCCGGTCCGCGTCGTAAGGGCCCGTGTCGGAGATGGATGCGGCCACCCGGGCCGAGAGCAGGGATTCGATGGCAGCAAGTGCCGCGACGGTGAGGGCAGGCCCGGCCAATGCGCCCATCAGGGCCAGGTCGACGGCGGGCAGGGACGGGGCCGGCAAGGAGCTGGGTAGCTCGCCGATCCGTGCAACGTCCAAATTCATCAGTTGGGCCACAAGCGTGGCGACGATGATCCCGATGATGGAGCCGGGCAGCTGTGGATTGATCTTCGGCGCGGCCACCATGATGCCGGCCACGATCCCCGCCAGGATGACGGGCCAGAACAAGCCCGCCATGGATGCGGTGCCCAAGGCCTCGACCGCCGACACGGCCGCGTTGGAGCTGGGCCCCGGTGCGGTCCCGAAGGCGGCCGGCACCTGCTGCAGGAAGATGATGACGGCGATGCCCAACGTGAAGCCCTCGATGACCGGCCACGGTATGAAGCTGACGGCACGGCCCAGTTTCAGCACACCGGCGGCGGCCACCATGACGCCGGCCATGAGCGTCAGCAGCGCGAGCGACGATATCCCGTGGCTGGCGATGACCGGCGCAAGTACCACCACCATGGCGCCGGTGGGTCCCGACACCTGGATGTTGGAACCACCGAAAACGGCAGCGACGATGCCGGCGACGATCGCGGTGATCAATCCCGACGCGGCGCCGGCACCCGAACTGACACCGAATGCCAAGGCCAGCGGCAGGGCGACGATACCCACGGTCACGCCCGCCACCAGGTCGTTCCGCCAGGTGCGCGGCAGCTCCGCGTAATCGGCCTTGCCGGGTAGCAGGGCGGCGGCCGCCCTCAACGACTTCATGGAGCCGGTTCCGGCTCGGTGCCCGCGTCCCGGGCTGATGCCGTCGAGCCGTTGTCGGCCGCACCGAAGCCGGCCAGTTGCTGCGTGGCCGTGTGCAGGAGCTGCTGCAGGAGGCTGCGCGCCACGGTCAGCAGGTCGGCCACCTGAGGGTACGCCAGGCGGTAGAAGACCTGCACGCCCCGGCGTTCGGCCAGGACGAGGTTGTGCCGGCGCAAGACGGACAGGTGCTGGGACAGGTTGGAGGCCTCTTGGCCCGTCTCGTTCATCAGCTCGGTCACGGTTACCTCGGGAGCGTCCGCAAGCAGTTCCAGCACCCGGATCCTGACCGGATGGGACAGCCCCTTGAACAAGTTGGCCTTGACTTCGTACAGCGGGGCGTCGGCAGCGGCGAATGGGTTCACGAGGGCTCCCTACAGTTCATTACTTTAGAAAGCCATCATATAGCGGGAGCAGCGGCTACGCTAAGGGGCTGCGACACGGCCCAAGCGGGCCTTGCCGCGCCATCCCGCCGCTCGCCTAGCCGCGCGGGCCCGCGCCCCCGCGGCCCGCCGCTCGCGCCCGTCGCAAGCGGTGCCGAGTGCCCGCCTGCTATCCGCCGGTGGGGGCGGAGGGGGGAACGAATCCGTCCTGTCCGGGTTCGTTCTCGTGCTCCGGGTCCTCACTCTGGCGGTATTCGCCGTCCGGGCTCAGGCCCGGTACCCGCTGCCCCGCATTGAGCAGGCTGGACGTGAAGTGCTCGCCGTCGAACGTGGCGGCAGAGTCGTTCTCCGGTTCGGGGGCGCCGATGTCGTCGCGCAGATGCTCGTCGTCGGGCAGTTTGTCCTCATCGCGTGGCTGGCTCATGGGTCGGTCAGCTTTCGTGCCGGAAACCGAGCTTGATGGTCACCTGCCAGTCGGCGACCCTGCCTTCGTTAAGGTGGCCGCGAACGGACTTCACTTCGAACCAGTCGAGGTTGCGCAGTGTCTTGGAGGCCTCGTTGATGGCGTTGGAGACCGCGGCATCGATCCCGTCGGGCGACGTACCCACAATCTCCGTGACGTTGTAGACGTGGTTGGCCATGCTTTCCTCCTCGAGAACGTCCCGGGCCGGGCGCCGCGGGAGAGATGGCTGCAACGCTAGCCTCCGATGTCCCCGCGGTCTAGGGCACGGCGGCCCGGAGCACGCCGCCCTCGCCTCCAGGCGGACGCCATGCCCGGCGGTCAGCCGAGCTTGGACGGCCTGACGCCCTCGTCTTCCACGGAATCCACGGGCTCAGTGTGGCGCCAGCGGGCCACCGCACTCATGCCATGGAAAATCAGCAGTGCCGCTGCCGAACCCAGCGCGATGCCTTCAAACTGCAGCTCCCCTATGGCCCACTTGAAATTGGCGATGCCGATCACCAGGGCCACCCCTGCCACGGAGAGGTTGATGGGGTTGGCGAAGTTCACTCGGTTCTGGACCCAGATCCGCACCCCCAGGATGCCGATCATGCCGTAGAGCACGACGCCGGCGCCGCCCAGGACGCCGACCGGAACGGTGGCGATGGCGGCACCGAACTTCGGGAGCAAGCTCAACAGGATGGCGACAATGCCGGCCACCCAGTATGCGGCGGTGGAGTAGACCTTGGAGGCCGCCATCACGCCGATGTTCTCGGCGTAGGTGGTGGTGCCGGAGCCGCCGCCGCTGCCGGCCAGCACGGTGGCCAGGCCGTCTGCCATCAACGCGCGGCCGGTGACGGGGTCAAGATCCTGCCCGGTCATCGCGGACACGGACTTCACATGGCCGATGTTTTCTGCCACCAGGACCAACACGACGGGGAGGAACAGCCCGATCAGGGAGATGTGGAATTCCGGCGCGTGGAATTCGGGCAAACCGATCCAGGCAGCGTCATTGATCTTGGAGAAATCCACCTCCCCCCGCAGGATGGCCACCACGTAGCCGACCAGCACGCCTAGCAGGATGGACAACCGGCCCAGCAGCCCGCGGAACAACACCGTGACGAGCAGGATCGCGACGACGGTGACCAGCGCCGTCACGGGCCCCTTCTCGAAGTTCTGCTTGGCGGCCGGCGCCAGGTTGAGCCCGATCAGGGCAACAATGGCGCCGGTGACCACCGGCGGCATCACCACGTTGATCCAGCGCGTGCCGGCCTTGTGCACCAGCGCGCCGACCAGGAAGAGCAAGGCGCCGGCCATGATGAGGCCGCCGAGCGCTCCGCCCATTCCGTGCTGGTTCATGGCGGCGCCGATCGGGGCGATGAAAGCGAAGCTGGAGCCCAGGTAACTGGGGACCCTGCCTGCCGTGATGATCAAAAACAGAATGGTGCCCACGCCGGAGAACAGCAGCGTGGTCGACGGCGGGAACCCGGTCAGCAGCGGGACCAAAAAGGTGGCGCCGAACATGGCGACCACGTGCTGGGCCCCGACACCCATGGTGCGCGGCCAGGTGAGCCGCTCCTGGGGTCCGACTACCGTGCCTGGTGAAATGTTCTTGCCGTCGCCATGCAGGGCCCAACGGAACGGGGAAGATTTTGCAGGCGTGCTCATGGTGGGCCTCTTCGGGGGAGTCAGCGGGAAAATGTCCGGGGGACATCCTACCGCCGGAACGGCGTGCCGACTCGCCCGACCGGTCGCGGAGGCCGGGCGGGAACGGCCCGGCCTCCGTTGTCAGGCGTTGATCAGGCGATGACGGCGTCCACGATTGCCTTGGCCTCTGCCTGCACCTGCAGCAGATGATCCTGGCCGCGGAAGGATTCGGCGTAGATCTTGTAGACGTCTTCCGTGCCGGAGGGCCGGGCCGCGAACCACGCGTTGTCGGTCGTGACCTTCAGCCCGCCGATCGGGGCGCCGTTGCCGGGCGCTTCGGTCAGCTTGGCGGTAATCGCCTCGCCGGCCAGTTCGGTGGCGGCCACGTCGGCGGCGGAGAGTTTAGCCAGCGCGGCTTTCTGCTCCCGGGTAGCCGCCGCGTCGATGCGTGCGTAGGACGGCGCCCCGAACTTCTCGGTCAGCCCCGCATAGAGTTCCGACGGCGAGTTTCCGGTCACCGCCACGATTTCGGAGGCCAGCAGCGCCAGCAGGATGCCGTCCTTGTCCGTGGACCACGGCTTGCCGTCGAACCGCACGAAGGAGGCGCCGGCCGACTCCTCGCCGCCGAAGACCCCTTCGCCGGAGAGCAGCCCGGGCACGAACCATTTGAAGCCCACGGGAACCTCCACCAGCTGCCGGCCCAAGTTGGCCGCTACCCGGTCGATCATCGAGGAGGACACCAGCGTCTTGCCCACGGACGCGCCGGCCGGCCAGTCCGGCCGGTGCCTGTAGAGATAGTCGATGGCCACGGCAAGGTAGTGGTTCGGGTTCATCAGCCCGGCATCAGGGGTCACGATTCCATGCCGGTCCGCGTCGGCGTCGTTGCCGGTGGCGATGTCGAAGTCGGCGCCGCCGCCGCGAACGGCGTTGATCAGCGAGGCCATCGCCGACGGCGACGAGCAGTCCATCCGGATCTTCTCGTCCCAGTCCAGGGTCATGAACGCCCATTGCGGGTCCACCGCCGGATTGACCACGGTCAGGTCCAGCCGGTGCCGCTCGGCGATGGCGGCCCAGTAGTCCACCGAGGCCCCGCCCATCGGGTCGGCACCGATCCGCACGCCGGCGGAACGGATGGCGTCCAGGTCCAGCACCTTCGGCAGGTCGTCCACGTACGCGGCCAGGAAATCGTACGTACCGATGGACCCGGAGAACCGGGCCTGTCCCAGCGTGATCCGCTTGACGCCGCGCAGGCCCGCCTCCAGCAGTTCGTTGGCGCGGGCGGCAATCCACCCGGTGGCATCCGAGTCGGCCGGGCCGCCGTGCGGCGGGTTGTACTTGAAGCCACCGTCGCCGGGCGGGTTGTGCGAGGGGGTGATCACGATGCCGTCGGCCCGGGCATCCGGATGGGCCGCGTTATGTGTGAGGATTGCGTGGCTGACCGCCGGCGTCGGGGTCCACCCGGTCCGGGAATCGACCAGCACTGCCACACCGTTTCCGGCCAGCACCTCGAGGGCGGTGTCCTGGGCCGGATCCGAGAGGGAATGCGTGTCTTTGCCGACGAACAGCGGTCCGGCGATGCCCTGCCCGGCGCGGTACTCCACGATCGCCTGCGTGATGGCGGCGATGTGGTCCTCATTGAAGGATGCCTTCAGGCTGGAGCCGCGGTGCCCGGAGGTGCCGAAAACCACGCGCTGGGACGGGTCGGCCGGATCCGGCTTGACGTTGAAGTACGCGTCGCGGAGCGCGGTCAGGTCAACAAGGTCGCTGGGAAGGGCCACTGTGCCCGCACGGTTTGCCATCCCTCCAGCATGCCAAAAAACTACCGATCCGTGGCGATCGGGTGGCGGATCCGACCCGATGGCTCCCGATCTTCCCGCGCGCCTAGACTGGTAGGCAGCACCGAAGCTGCGCAGCAGCGAATCAATTTCAGGGGGAATCAACAGTATGTCCGGCACGGAGAACAGGCCGCCCTTCAACGACCCGAAGCATCCGGGGTGGTACACCGATCCCAATGCGGGCCAGGCCTTGCCGCAGCCGCCGTCGCTGCCCGAAGCGGGGAATCCGTACTCCTACCAGCCCGGCCCCGGCGCGCAGCCGTATACCGGGCAGCAGCCGTACGGCGGACCGGACTACAACCAGCCGATGTACTACACGCCGCAGGCCGAGCCGAAGGGGCTGAGCATCGCGGCGCTGGTGCTGGGCATCGTCTCCGTGGTCACGTTCGGCTTCATGCTGGTCCCGCAGGTCCTGGCCATCGTGTTCGGCCACATCGCGCTGGGGAAGGAACCGGCCGGCCGCAGCATGGCGCTGGCCGGCCTGATCATGGGCTACGCGGTCACCGGCATCTGGTGCCTGCTGATCTTCATCGGCGTCCTCGCCGGGGCGTAGGTCCGGCCGGCGCCTCGTTACGTCGCTGGTCGGCTTCACCCGTTTCCCCCGTCGACTATTCAGCTCCTGCCCTGCTGAGTGCTCAGAAGGGGCCGGAGCTGAAAAGTGGATGAGGAAAAGGCCCCTCACGACGGCGATGCCCGGGCGGGAGTGAATCTCCGCCCGGGCATCGCCGTCGTCGTTAAGGTTCCGTCCTAGCGGATGCCGCCCATCAGTTTCTTCAGGGACGGCACGGCCGCGGCCAGACCGACGCCGAGGATGATCGCCGTCACCCCGATGAAGCCGAAGTACGGGGCTTCGTTGGCCGGGTCGTAGTAGCCGGCCAGGATGCCCGCCAGCGTGGTGCCCAGCGAGATGGAGAGCAGGAACAGCGCCACCATCTGGGTCTGGAAGGCCTTCGGCGCCAGCTTAGTGGACACCGAGGAGCCGGTCGGGGAGAGGAACAGTTCCGCCATGGTGAACAGGAACAGGATGCCGACCATGGCCAGCAGCGGGGTGGAGTTTGCGCCGCCGCCGGTGAGCGGGATGAACGCCAGGAACGCCAGGCCCATCACGACCAGGCCCAGGGCGAACTTCAGCGGCGAGCTGGGCTGCTTGGGGCCGAGCTTGGTCCACAGGGCAGCGAAGATGCCGGCGAAGATGATGATGAACACCGGGTTGATGGACTGCACCCAGCTGGCCGGCATTTCCCAGCCGCCCAGCGTGCGGTCCAGTTGCTTGTCCGCGTACAGGGCCACCACGGTGAACTGCTGCTGGAACAGCGCCCAGAACGCGGCGGAGGCGATGAACAGCGGGATGAAGGCATAGACGCGCTTGCGCTCCACGGCGTCGACCTGCTTGCTGGAGAGGATCACCACGAAGTAGACCACGGCGGCGATGATCGCCAGCCAGGCCATGATCGGGGCCAGGTTCGAGGCGGTCACCAAGCCGAAGGCCACCAGCAGCACCATGACGACGACGGCGGCCACGGCCGCGGCGGCGACCTTGCCGTAGTTGCCCCGCGGCAGCGGGTTGGCCACATGGTGCGCGGCCTCGGGCAGATTCTTGCGGGTCAGGGCGTACTGAGTCAGGCCGATGGCCATGCCCAGCGCCGCCAGGCCGAAGCCGTAGTGGAAACCGAGCTGCACCTGGGCCAAGCCGGTGAGCAGCGGGCCGAAGAGGCCGCCGATGTTCACGCCCATGTAGAAGATGGAGAAGCCGGCGTCGCGGCGGTCGTCCTTCAGGCTGTAGAGCGAGCCGACCAGCGAGCTGGCGGTGGCCTTGAGGCCGCCGGAGCCGATGGCCACCAGGATCAGGCCGATGGCCAGCCCCACGCCGCCGGGGATCAGGGCCAGCGCGATGTGGCCCAGCATGACCATGATGCCGGTGTAGAAGAGGACCTTCTCGGACCCGAGGATGCGGTCGGCCACCCATGCGCCGAGGATCGAGGAGAGGTACACGCCGCCGCCGTAGGCGCCCACCAAACCGGTGGCAATTCCCTCGTCGATCCCCAGGCCGCCCTCGGCGACCGAGTAGTACATGTAGTAGAGCAGGATGCCCTGCATGCCGTAGAAGGAGAAACGCTCCCAGAGTTCTACGGAGAAAAGATTCGCCAGCATCCGTGGATGCCCGAAGAAGGTTTTGCCGGTTTGGGTGGACTGTTTTGTTGTTTCCGGCTGCGGATTCCCGGACTGCACGGTATTGCTCACGGTGTTCTATTCTGACAGTCCCCTACATGAAATGTCATATTCTGCGCCCGTGGCCGGGCGGCGTGTTAATGCAAATCCGCAGGTCAGGCCGGGGTTGCAGGATTCATCGCACGCCCTCCAGCTGCGCGGCGGCGGCCAGCAGCATGGCCTCCGATCCGGGCTTGCCGATCAGCTGGACGCCCATGGACAGGCCCTCCTCGGTGGTGCTGACGGGAACGGCGATCGCGGGCAGCCCGCACACGTTGACCAACGAGGTGTACGGCGAATACTGGCACTGGCGCATGTAGTCCACGTCTGCGCTGTTGGAGGTGTACCAGCCAACCGGCCGGGGGGTCTGGGCCAGCGCGGGCGTCAGAACCAGGTCGTACCGGCCGAACTGTGCCCGGGTGTCGTCCTGGAAACGCGCCAGCGTGGCCAAGGCGTCCGGCAGCGCCTCCGGCCCGCGCTTCAGGGCGCGGCGGCGGAAGGAACGGGTGAGCGGCATGAGCTGCGGTTCGTGGCCGGCCTCCAGCTCCAGCCGGGCCAGGCCGGAGGTCCAGACCGTGGCAAACGCCTCCGGGTAGCGGTTGTCGTAGCGGATCTCCGCTTCGTCGAGCGCGTGGCCCATCCCCAGCAGCAGCTCCACCGCGGTATCCAACGCCTCGCGCGCCTCCGGCTCCAGCGACAGCGGGTAGGCGGACTCGAACGGAGAGTCGGTGCTGATGCCGATCCGAAAGCGCCCTTCGGCGCGAAGCGCGGCGGCCAGGAATCCGGGTTCCCCCGGGAAGGCCGCGCGGGCCAGCTGCTCGTCCGCCATGGCGTCCATCAGCAGCCCGGCATCGGCCGCCGTGCGGGCCAGGGGCCCGGCGACCACCAGCCGGCCCGGGTCGTC
>NZ_JBNHGE010000012.1:0-85104 GCF_059090935.1 Arthrobacter sp. Y3223166
TCCAGCACGACGGCGTAGCTGCCGCCGCCGGCCGTCACCAGGGCGCCGGCGGGCGCGTCGGCGGCCGCGTCGCCCGTCCAGGCCACCGTCACGTCGCGGTGTTCTCCGCCGCCGAGGTCGAAGCTGACCGTGCCCGGGCGCGGCCCGCTCAACCGCCAGCCCTCGCTCCGCCAGGCGGACCCCGTGCCGCCGGCGGCACATGCCTGGATCCGCGCGTCCCGTTGCCGGAGCAGCCAGTCCACGGCGGCCACGGACAGTTCGGCGTCACCGGGCCGGCGGAACTGCTGGTGTTCGATCTTCCGGTCGATCAGCGTGGTGTCCAGCCGCCCGGCCCGCACGTCCTCGTCGGCCAGCAGGGTGCGGAGGTGCTCGATGTTGGTATGGATGCCGAGCACCATGGTGTCGGCGAGCGCACCGTCCAGCCGTGCCAGGGCCTGCTGCCGGTCTTCGCCCCAGGCGATGACCTTGGACAGCAGCGGGTCGTAGTCGGAGGGGATGACCAGCCCGGGCAGCAGCGAACTGTCCACCCGGATGCCCTCCCCGGCGGCTTCCTCCAGGGCCAGCACCGTGCCCGCCGAGGGCAGGAACTGCTGCGAGGGATCCTCCGCGTAGACGCGCGCCTCCACCGCGTGTCCCGTGAGCACGACGTCGGACTGGGCCAGCGTGAGCACCTCACCGGCGGCGATGCGCACCTGCCACTCCACCAGGTCCAGGCCGGTCACCAGCTCGGTGACCGGGTGTTCCACCTGCAGCCGGGTGTTCATCTCCATGAAGAAAAACTCGTCGGGGGCGTCGTCGGAGACCAGGAACTCCACCGTTCCGGCCCCGGTGTAGTCCACGGAGCGGGCGGCGTTGCAGGCCGCCTCGCCGATCCTGCCGCGGGTGGCGGCGTCGAGCAGCGACGACGGAGCCTCCTCGATGACTTTCTGGTGCCGGCGCTGCAGCGAGCATTCGCGCTCCCCCAGGTGGATCGCGTTGCCGTGCCGGTCGCACAGCACCTGAACCTCGATGTGCCGCGGCCGGGCGATCAGCCGCTCGAGGAAGAGCGTGTCGTCGCCGAAGGCGGAGGCGGCCACCCGGCGCCCGGCGGCGAGCGCGGCGCGCAGTTCCTCGGGCCGCTGCACGGCCATCATCCCCTTGCCGCCGCCGCCGGCCGACGGCTTGATCAACAGCGGGTAGCCGACCTCTTCGGCGGCCCGGACCAACCCGTCGTCGTCCAGCCCCGGTTCCGCGATCCCGGGAATGACCGGGACCCCATGCGATGCCACGTGGTTCTTGGAGCGGATCTTGTCCCCCATGATCCCGATCGCCCCCACGTTGGGTCCGATGAACACGATGCCGGCCGCCTCCAGCGCCTGGGCGAACGCCACGTTCTCGCTGAGGAAGCCGTAGCCGGGGTGGACGGCCTCGGCGCCCGTGGCCTTGCAGGCTTCAATCACCGCGTCGATGCGCAGGTAGCTCTCGGTGGCCGGGGCGGGCCCGATCCGCACCGCGATGTCCGCCTCGCGCACGTGGCGGGCCCCGGCGTCGGCATCCGAATAGACGGCCGCGGCCCGGATGCCCATGGCGCGCAGCGTGCGGATGACCCGGCAGGCGATTTCGCCGCGGTTGGCCACCAGGACGGTTTCAAACACTTTCGATCACATCCTGAACAGGCCGAAGGCGGTCTCGGGCAAGGGACTGTTGGCGCAGACGTCAAGGGCGAGGCCGAGCACGGTCCGGGTCTGCGCCGGGTCGATGATCCCGTCGTCCCAGAGCCGGGCGGTGGAGTAATACGGGTTGCCCTGCGCTTCGTACTGCTCCCGGATGGGGGCCTTGAACGCCTCCTCGGCCTCGGCACTCCACTCCTCCCCGCGGGCCTCCAACTGGTCCCGTTTGACGGTGGCCAGGACGGAGGAGGCCTGGTTGCCGCCCATCACCGAAATGCGAGCGGCCGGCCACATCCAGAGGAAGCGCGGCGAGTAGGCGCGGCCGCACATGGAATAGTTGCCGGCGCCGAAGGACCCGCCGATCACCACGGTCAGCTTCGGCACCCGGGCGGTCGCGACGGCCGTCACCATCTTGGCGCCGTGCTTGGCGATGCCGCCGGCCTCGTAGTCGCGGCCCACCATGAAGCCGGAAAGGTTCTGCAGGAAAACCAGCGGGATGCCGCGCTGGTCGCAGAGTTCAATGAAGTGCGCGCCCTTGAGGGCAGATTCGGAAAAGAGCACCCCGTTGTTCGCCACGATGCCCACCTGATGCCCGTGGAGCCGGGCGAACCCGGTGACCAGCGTGGTGCCGTACTCCCGCTTGAACTCGTGGAAGCGGCTGCCGTCCACCAACCGGGCGATGACCTCGCGGACGTCGTAGGCGGCGTTGACGTCCACCGGAACGGCTCCGTAAATTTCCTGCGGTTCGGCCGCCGGGGCCTCCACGGGCGCCGTCTCCCAGGCCGGTGTCCAGCACGGGAGCGTGGCCACGATGTCGCGGACAATCTCCAGCGCGTGCACATCGTTCTCGGCCAGGTGGTCGGTCACCCCCGAGGTCCGCGCATGCAGTTCGCCGCCGCCGAGTTCCTCCGCGGTGACAACTTCGCCGATGGCCGCCTTCACCAGCGGCGGGCCGCCCAGGAAGATGGTGCCCTGGCCGCGGACGATCACGGTTTCGTCGCTCATCGCCGGAACGTAGGCGCCGCCGGCCGTGCAGGAACCGAGCACCGCGGCGATCTGCGGGATTTTAGCCGCCGACATCCGCGCCTGGTTGTAGAAGATGCGGCCGAAGTGCTCGCGGTCCGGGAAGACGTCGTCCTGCTTGGGGAGGAACGCGCCGCCGGAGTCCACGAGGTAGATGCACGGCAGGTTGTTCTCCAGCGCCACCTCCTGGGCGCGCAGGTGTTTCTTAACCGTCATCGGATAGTAGGTGCCGCCCTTGACGGTCGCATCGTTGCAGACCACCAGCACGTGGCGGCCGTGCACCAGGCCGATGCCGGCGATCATCCCCGCCCCCGGCGAATCGCCGTCGTACATTCCCTCTGCGGCCAGCGGCGCGATTTCCAGGAACGGGCTGCCCTCGTCCAGCAGCGTGTCGACCCTGTCCCGCGGCAACAGCTTGCCCCGCTCCAGGTGGCGCCGGCGTGAGCCCTCCGGCCCGCCCGCCGCCACCGAGGCCAGGCGGGCGTGCAGTTCGGCAGCCAGCCGGCGCTGCTGCTCGTCGTTGGCCCGGAAACTGTCACTGGTAGTGTCCACCCGGGAAGCCAGTGTCTCCATCGACACCTTCCTGGCCGAAGCCGTCGCGCGCCCACGCCCGCCGCCCGCTGGGGGCGACTGGCCTGAAGGACGCATTTTGGTTAGTCTGTACTAACTGAAATCAGGCTAGTGGCCGTTAAGTGTCTTGTCCAGCACTTATTCGGCACCTTCTCGAAGGAACCGATCCATGCCCCCAGCACCGCATGCCGCCGCCGTGACGCGCCAGACCGGCCGCAGCCTGGCCAAGGCCACCCGGAGGGCCGCACTGCTGGACGCCGCCGCCCGCCTCTTCGCCGAGCGCGGCTTCAACGGCGTGTCCATCGAAGACCTCGGCTCGGCGGCCGGCGTCAGCGGGCCGGCCGTCTACCGGCATTTCGAGAGCAAACATGCGGTGCTGGCGGCGCTGCTCACGGGCGTCAGCCAGGACCTGCTCGACGGCGGCCAGGACGTGGCGGCCGGCCAGCAGGATGCCGAGGAGGCGCTCCGCGGCCTGGTCGCCTTCCACGTGGACTTTGCCTTGAAGAATCCCGACGTCATCCGGGTCCACGACAGGGACCTGGACAGCCTCCCCGCCGAGGATTCGGCGCTGGTCCGGACGCTGCAGCGCACCTATGTGGAGGTGTGGGTTTCCGTGCTGGCGCGGCTGCTGCCGGAGGCGGACGCTGCGCAGTTGCGGGTCCGCGCACACGCCGTCTTCGGACTGATCAACTCCACGCCGCACTCGACCCACCGGAGCCGGCAGCCGCGGGAAGCCTGGCGCCGCAATCTGCTGGAACAAATGGCTTGGGCCGCGTTGAAAGCCGAGTAGGGTGTATCAGACACCAACTAGCCGAAAGGTCTGCTGTGATTGAGCTTCGTCCTGTAGAACCTGCCGACCTCGACGAGTTCTTCGAGTACCAGCAGGATCCCGACGCCAACCATATGGCGGCGTTTGCCGCCCGGAATCCGTCTGACCGCGGCGTGTTTGATCTCCACTGGCAGAGCCTGCTCAACGACGAGTCCATCACCGTGCGCACCGTCACCGTCGACGGCGAGGTGGTGGGCAGCGTGCTGGCCTACCCCAACGAGGGGTACCCGGAACTGAGCTACTGGACGGCGAAGTCGCAGTGGGGCAAGGGCGTCACCACCGCGGCCGTCGAGGCCTTCCTGCGGGAATTCTCCGCGCGTCCCATCCGGGCGCGGGTGGTCAAGGACAACCTTGGCTCAGTCAAGGTCCTGCACAAGCTCGGCTTCCGGACCGTCGGCGAGGCCCAGGGCTTCGCCAACGCCCGCGGCGCCGTGGTGACCGAGGAGATCCTCGAACTGGCCTGAGCCGCCTCTGCACCCTGCTCACACCATGGCCAGCACCATGGCCGGGTGATCACACCATGGCCAGCACCATGGCCGGGTCCGACAGGATCGTGCCCACGTCGGCGAGGAAGCGTCCCGCCTGCTCCCCGTCCACCACGCGGTGGTCGAAGGACAGGCTGAGCGTCACCACATCGCGCAGCGCCACCTCCCCCCGGTATTCCCACGGCTGCCGGCGCACCGCGCCGAGGGCCAGGATGGCCGACTCCCCCGGGTTCAGGATCGGCGTTCCGGCGTCGATGCCGAACACCCCGATGTTGGTGATGGAGATGGTCCCCCCGCGCAGATCGGCCGGGGCGGTCCTGCCGGCGCGTGCCGTCTCGGTCAGCTCCCCCAGGGCCTCGGCCAGCCGGTGCAGGTCCATCCGGTGCGCGTCCTTGATGTTCGGCACGGTCAGTCCGCGCGGGGTCGCGGCGGCGATGCCCAGATTCACGTAGTTCTGCTGCACGATTTCGCCGGCGTCCCCGTCCCAGCGGGAGTTCAGCTCGGGGCGGCGCTGCAGCGCCAGGCACAGGGCTTTGGCGGCGATGGTCAGCGGCGTGAGTTTCAGCCCGGCGAACGCCTTGCCCGCCTTGAGCCGCCGGATCAACTCCATGCTCTCCGTCGCGTCGACCGTAAGGAACGAGGACGCATGCGGGGCGGTGAAAGCACTGGCCACCATGGCGGCGGCGGTGTGCTTCCGTACGCCCCTGACCGGGATCCGCGTCTCGGCCTCCGCGGCGCCGCCGAGCCAGCCGCCGGCCGTCCCGGACAGGGCGTCCGGGGCCGCGACCGCCGGGGCCGCTGCGGCCGCCTCGTGGACTGCGAGGACGTCGTCGCGGGTGATCAGGCCCCGTTCTCCGGTCCCGGCCACCTGGGCCAGATCGACGCCGAGGTCCTTCGCCAGCTTGCGGACCGGCGGGGTGGAGCGTGGCCGCTTCGGGATCGTCGTCCCGGACGGTTCGGCAGCGGCCTCGTGGTGCGCACCGGCCGGTGCGTTCCGGTCCAGGGTCGCCGGATAGGTGGCCGGCACCGCCGCGGTGGCTGCCCCTCCGCTCTTGCGCGGGCGCCGGGCAGGCCGCCCGTTCCCTTCGGCCGCCGCACCGTACCCCACCAGGTTCGCCTCGCGGCGCGGTTCCGGCGGGCTTCCCGCGGCCTTGGCACCGTCGTCGCCCTGCCCGGCGTCTTCCACCTCGATGGAGACGATCGGCTCGCCCACGCTGACCGTGGTGCCGGGTACCTCATGCAGGGTCCGGACCACGCCGGCGAACGGCGAGGGCAGCTCGACCACGGCCTTGGCGGTTTCCACCTCGCCCAGGATCTGGTTGAGCTGGACCGCGTCGCCCTCGGCCACGCTCCAGCTGACGATCTCCGACTCGGTGAGCCCTTCGCCCAGGTCCGGCAGTTTGAATACCTTGATCCCCACGGGTTCAGTCCTCCAGTCCGGTCAGCGAGTTGGGCCGGCCGAGCACCCGGTCCACGCCGTCAAGGATGCGATCCAGGTCCGGCAGATGATGCCGCTCCATCTTGGCCGGCGGGTACGGAATGTCCATCCCGGTGATCCGCACCGGCGCGTGTTCCAGATGATAGAAGCAGCGTTCGGTCAGGCTGGCCGCGATCTCCGCGCCGAGCCCGCCGGTCCTGGCCGCCTCGTGGGTGACCACCAGGCGGCCCGTTTTCCGCACGGAGGCCTCCACGGTGGGAAAGTCCAGCGGCGACAGCGAGCGCAAGTCAATGACTTCCACCGACACGCCGTCGTCCTCGGCGGCCTGCGCGGCCTCGCGTGCCGTCTGCACCAGCGCGCCGTAGGCCACCAGGGTCACGTCCGACCCGGGCACCTCCACCCGGGCGCTGCCCAGCGGCAGCGCGGACTCCAGCGCATTCTCGTCCACTTCGCCCTTGGTGTGGTACCGCCGCTTCGGCTCGAAGTAGACCACCGGATCGTCGGCGGCGATGGCCTGCTGGATCATTGTGCAGGCGTCCTGCGGGTTGGACACTGCCACCACCCGCAGACCGGACGTGTGGGTGAAATACGCCTCCGGGGATTCGGAGTGGTGTTCGGCCGCGCCGATGCCGCCGCCGAAGGGCACCCGGATGGTCAGCGGCATCTTGACCCGGCCGCGGGTGCGGTAGTGCAGCTTGGCTACCTGGCTGACAATCTGGTCGAACGCCGGGTAGATGAAGCCGTCGAACTGGATTTCGCACACGGGCCGGTAGCCCCGGTAGGCCATCCCGACGGCGGTGCCCAGGATCGCGGACTCGGCCAGCGGGGCATCGATCACCCGGTGGGCGCCGAAGTCCTTTTGCAGTTCGTCGGTAATGCGGAACACCCCGCCCAAGGCTCCGATGTCCTCGCCGATGATCACCACCCTGGGATCGTTTTCCAGGGCCTTGCGCAGCCCGGTGTTGATGGCGCGTCCAAACGTCATGGTGGTCATCAGCGGCCTCCCTCGGCAGCGTCGAACGAATCAAGATAGCGCTCGTAGTGCGCGCGCTGTTCTGCCAGCACGGGGTGCGGCGCCACGTAGACGTTCTCGAACAGTTCCAAGTCCGCCGGGTCGGCCATGCTCGTGCACCCGGCCCGCATCTCGGCCGCTGCCTGGTCGGCCGCGTCCCGGACCCGCTGTTGCAGGCCCTCGTCCAACAAGCCCTCGGCCGCCAGGTGGGCGGCCAGCCGGTCGATCGGATCGCGGCTCTTCCAGTCCTCCAGCTCGTTCGCGTCGCGGTAGCGGGTGGGATCGTCCGCCGTCGTGTGCGGTCCCATCCGGTAGGTGACCGCTTCGATGAAGGACGGGCCGCCGCCGCTGCGCGCGTGCTCCAGCGCCCGGCGGGTCACCGCCAGGCAGGCCAGGACATCGTTGCCGTCCACCCGGTAACTGGGAATGCCGAATCCGGGCGCCCGGTCGGAGAGTTTGCCCTGGGCCTGCAGTGACACCGGTTCGGAGATCGCCCACTGGTTGTTCTGGCAGAAGAAGATCACCGGCGCCTGGAAGCTGGCGGCAAACACCATGGCCTCGTTCACGTCGCCCTGGCTGGTGGCGCCGTCGCCGAAATACGTCACCGCCACGGCGTCGTCGCCGTCGAACTTGACCGCCATGGCGTAGCCGGTGGCGTGCAGCGTTTGCGCGCCGATGATGACCTGCGGGGTGGCCATGTTGATCTCGTAGGGGTCCCAGCCGGAGGGCCTGTTGCCGCGCCAAACGCGGATCATGTCGGTCAGGTCCACGCCGCGGCAGTACGCGACGCCGTTTTCCCGGTAGCTGGAGAAGACGAAGTCGTCCTTGCGCAGGGCGCGGCCGGAACCGATCTGGGCCGCTTCCTGCCCCAGCAGCGGCGGCCACAAGGCGAGCTCCCCCTGCCGCTGCAAGGCGGTGGCTTCCTGGTCCAGGCGGCGGACCACCACCATGTCCTGGTAGAGGCCGGCGAGTCGGTCGCCGTCGATATCCTCCAGCCAGGGGTCGAACTCCCCGCTGGGGGCCCGCGTGCCGTCCGGCGCGAGCAGTTGGATGTAGCTTTCCTGGTTATGCGGACCGGCCGGGTCCGTGCCTGGTAAGGACACTTGCGACACTCCCTTTGCGTCTTCAGGGCCGGGAAGTCTTGTGGACGTCCCGGCGCCGGACAGCCCCGCCTGCACCTTTGCCCGCGGTTGATTGTGACACTACTCACATCCGGCAAGTAGCGCAACGTTCCGGACAAAAACTGAGCAGAATGCCCTGTCGGGGCCGGGCAGGTCGTGCTAGTCTGCGCATTATGCGGAATCTGGACGGCACCGACCTGCGGTTACTGGCAGCCCTGACGCAGGATCCGCGCCGGACGGTCGTGGCCCTGGCGCAGATCCTGGGCCTGTCCCGCAACACGGTGCAGGCGCGCATGGCCCGGCTGGAAAAGGACCAGGTGTTCCTGTCCTTCGACCGGCGGATCAATCCCGCCGCCGTGGGATATCCGCTCGCGGCCTTCATCCACATCCACGTGCACCAGCCGAAACTGCAACAGATCACCGACGAGCTGGCCCGCATTCCGGAAGTACTCGAAGCGATCGGCATCACCGGCCAGGCGGATATTCTTGCCCGCGTCGTCTCCGAGGGCGCCGAGGACCTGTTCCGCGTCAACGGCAAGATTCTGGCGATCGACGGCGTGGAGCGGACCGACACGTCGCTGGCCATGCACGAACTGATCCCGTTCCGGATGGAACCGCTGCTCTCCCGCGGGGCCCCGGCAACCGGCTAGCTGTCAGGCCGGGTGCTGCTGCCCGCGCTGAGCACCCGGGATGGGAAGATCATTTCCGGACCCGTGCGCCTGGCTCATGCCCGCTGATCCCGAGCGCCCGCAACAGTGCGGGCCCGGCATCCATCCACCGGGCCCGCAGTGTTATCTGTGGCGGCGCGTTGCAGCAGGCGCGCGCCGCCGTCGTCGCATCAGTGAACCGTGGCCTTCTCCGCGCCGACGCCGGTGAGCGAGCGGACCTCCATTTCGGCCTGCTTGGACGCGTCCTCGCGGTTCTTGTCCAGCACGGTTCCCAGCCAGCCCAGGAAGAACGCGAGCGGGATGGAGACGATGCCCGGGTTGTTCAGGCCGAAGATGGCGAAGTCCGCCCCGGGGATCATCGACGTCTCCTTTCCGGAGACCACCGGGGAGAACACGATCAGGACGATGGCCGCGCCCAGGCCGCCGTACATGCTCCAGACCGCACCCTGGGTGGTAAAGCGCTTCCAGAACAGCGAGTAGACGATGGTGGGCAGGTTGGCCGAGGCGGCCACGGCGAACGCCAGCGCCACCAGGAAGGCCACGTTCTGGCCCTGGGCGCCGATGCCGCCGAGGATGGACACGACGCCGATGACCACTACGGTGCGGCGGGCCACCCTGACCTCGCCGGCCGAGTCGACCTGTCCCTTGCGCACCACGTTCGCGTAGATATCGTGCGCGAAGGAGGCGGCCGCGGTGATGGTCAGGCCGGCCACCACCGCCAGGATGGTGGCGAAGGCGACTGCGGAGATCAGCCCTAGCAGCACAGGGCCGCCGAGCGCGAAGGCCAGCAACGGTGCGGCGGAGTTGACCCCGCCCGGAGCGCTCTTGATGGCTTCCGGGCCGATCAGCGCCGCGGCGCCGTAGCCCAGCACCAGGGTGAACAGGTAGAACGCGCCGATCAGCCAAATGGCCCAGACCACGGACCGGCGGGCCTCCTTGGCCGTCGGCACGGTGTAAAAGCGCATCAAAACGTGCGGCAGGGCCGCGGTGCCCAGCACCAGGGCCAGCGCCAGCGAGATGAAGTCCAGCTTGGACGCCTCCGAGACGCCGTACTGCAGGCCCGGGTTGAGCAGCTCGGGGTTGCCGGCGGTTTCCACGGCGGCACCCAGCAGTTCGGACAGGTTGAAGCCGTGCAGTGCCAGCACCCACACGGTCATGATGAACGCACCGGCGATCAGCAGGCAGGCCTTGATGATCTGGACCCAGGTGGTGCCCTTCATGCCGCCAACCAGTACGTAGAGGATCATCAGTGCGCCGACGACGGTGATCACCAGAGACTGTCCCAGCCTGGAGTCGATGCCGATCAGCAGCGAGACCAGGGCGCCGGCTCCGGCCATCTGCGCCAGCAGGTAGAAAAAGCACACGGCCAGTGTGGTGATGGCCGCGGCAATCCGCACCGGGCGCTGCCGCAGCCGGAAGGACAGGACATCGGCCATGGTGAACTTGCCGGTGTTGCGCAACAGCTCGGCCACCAGCAGCAGGGCCACCAGCCAGGCCACCAGGAAGCCGATCGAGTACAGGAAGCCGTCGTACCCGTTGATCGCGATCGCGCCGCAGATGCCCAGGAACGACGCCGCGGAGAGGTAGTCGCCGGCAATGGCGGTACCGTTCTGACCGCCGCTGAAGGACCGGCCCGCCGCATAGTAGTCGGCCGCGGTCTTGTTGTTCCGGCTGGCCCGCAGCACCACCACCAGGGTCACGCCGACAAACAGGGCGAAGATCAGGATGTTGATCCAGGTGGAATCCTTGATGTCGTCCGCCGTGACGGCCAGCGGAATGTTCACGGCATGCCTCATTTGGTGTCCTCCGGTAGGCCGACGCCCTCGTTTTCGAGGCTGTGGCGGATGTCAGTGGCGATCGGGTCCAGCTTCTTGTTCGCGTAGCGGACGTACCAGGTGGTGATGGCGAAGGTGCTCACGAACTGCAGCAGGCCCAGTACCAGGCCGACGTTGATGTTGCCCCACAGCTTGGTGGACATGAATGCGTGCGCATAGTCGGCCAGCAGCACATAGGCGAAGTACCACAGCAGGAAGGCCACGGCCATCGGGAACACAAACGAACGGTGGCGCCTGCGGAGTTCGGTGAACTCCGGACTGCTCTGGACCACCTGGAAGTCCACGGCCGCGGCGGTGCCGGCGTCCGGGTTCGGGTCGTTACCCATCTTTTCCTCCTCATCGGGAACACGCAGGGTGTGACTGCGATCACTCTGCTAGCTCTCGGTCCCCGTGGCCAGCAGCCCGGCGGCGCGCATCGCCCAACGGTCCACCGGCTGCGGTGAACGGCGCTCCCCTGCGCCGAGCTGCATTCGGCCGTTCGGCCCTGCGGCTAGGCTGGAGGGCATGCTCAGCCCGGCCGTGGACATCGCGCTCATCGCCGCCCTGGCCGTGGTGGCGGTGGCGGTGATCGCGCTGGTGGGCTTTAAACTGACCCGCTCCCACCGGGACCTGGGCTCCGAGGCCGACCGCGCAACTTACGCCACGCTGCATACCGCGGGGCTCGCGGGCCAGTACCTGCGTTCCGGGCTGACGCCGGCCGGCGCCGGCAAGGCGAGCAAGCACCTGCGCGGCCTGTTGGGCTCCGAGGTGCTGGTGTTGACCGGGTTGGAGGACGTGCTCGGCTGGGACGGCGCCGGCCAGCCGCCGGAGTCGGCCCTGCGCCTGGCCGGCAAGACCATCGGATCGGGCCGCACCCAGGTGTTCCGCGGCGACCAGTTGCTGCCGGAGGGCCGGGTCCCGCGGGGGGCTGCCGCCCGGGACGGCGGCCCGACGGAAGCGGTCTTCGCCCCGATCCGGGTTCGGGACCGGGTGGTCGGCACCGTCGGCGCCTACACCGGACACGTAGCGGCGTCGCTCGTGCGGGCCACCAACGAGGTCGCAGCCTGGGTGGCCACGCAGATCGAACTGGCCGAACTGGACACCTCGCGGACGTTGCTGATGGAGGCCGAGGTGCGCGCGCTCCGGGCCCAAATCAGCCCGCACTTCATCTACAACGCCCTGAACGCCATCGCCTCCTACATCCTCACCGACCCGGCGCGGGCACGGGAGCTGGTGATCGAGTTCGCCGACTTCACCCGCTACTCCTTCCGACGGCACGGAGATTTCACCACCCTGGCGGAGGAACTGAAATCGATCGACCGCTACCTGCTGCTGGAACGGGCCCGGTTCGGCGACCGGCTCAGGGTCAGCCTGCAGATCGGCCCCGAAGTCCTCAGCACCGTCATCCCGTTCCTCTCCCTGCAGCCGTTGGTGGAGAACGCGGTGCGCCACGGGATCGAAGCCAAGGAAGGGCCGGGGCAGATCACCATCACCGCCCACGACGCCGGCGCCTACGCCGTGGTGACCATTGAAGACGACGGCGTGGGCATGGATCCGGAGCGGCTGCGCACCGTGCTGGCCGGCCGCGCCGAAGGCGACCATGTGGGTTTGCGCAACGTGGACGTGAGGCTGCGGCAGGTCTACGGCGATGAACACGGCCTGGTGGTCGACACGGCGCCCGGTGCCGGCACGCTGGTCACGCTGCGGCTACCCAAGTTCCAGCCCGGGAACCTGGTGGACTGAAGCGGCCCGCGCGAAGCTTCAGCCCGGGGCCTAATAGACTGTGGGCCATGGTCAATGTGGTTGTCGCCGATGACGAAGCCCCCGCCGTCGAGGCCCTGGCGTACCTGCTCGCCCGGGATTCCCGGATCGGGGAGGTACACAAAGCCACCAGCGGCGCCGAAGCGCTGCGTGCCCTGGAGCGCCACGACGTGGACGCGCTCTTCCTGGACATCCATATGCCGGCCCTGACCGGACTGGACATCGCCAAGGTCATTTCCCGCTTCAGCCGCCCGCCCGCCGTCGTCTTCGTGACCGCCGATGAGGACAAGGCGCTGCAGGCCTTCGAGCTGGCCGCCGTGGACTACCTGCTCAAGCCGGTGCGGGCAGACCGGCTGGCGGAGTCCGTGCGCCGGATCTGCGAACTGATGGAAGACGGCGGCGCGGCCAAGCCGGAAGTCGTCACCGTTGACCAGGGCGGCATCACCAAGATGATCCGGCGGGACGAGATCCAGTACGTGCAGGCCCAGGGCGATTACGCCCGGCTGCACACGGCCGACGCCAGCTACCTGATCCGGGTGCCGCTCAACGACCTGGAGCGCCAGTGGGCGGACGCCGGCTACCTCCGGATCCACCGCTCCTACCTTGTGGCGATGGACCGGATCCAGCAGATGCGGACCAGCGCCGGCAGGGCCAGCCTCCTGGTCGGCGGTGCCGAACTGCCCGTCAGCCGGCGTCACCTGCCCGCCGTCCGCGACCGGCTGGAGGCCACGCGGGTGAGGCCGCGCGGATGAGCAGCGGTCCCGGCCGCGGCGAGGTTCCCCCAGGTGACGACTGCGGCATCCCGCTGCACCACGGCGGCATACCGGTGAACGACGGTGGCGCCCCGCTGCCCGACGGCGATGCACAGGTTCCGTCGGCCGGTTTCCGGCAGCGGGTCCGCGTCACCGCGCCGCGTTCGGCCGCGCCCCGGCCGGCGGGCGGCTACACCTTCTCCCGCGAGGTGGCCGAGCAGTCGGAAGTCGGCGAGCTCTTCGTGCGGTCCCTGGTCCGTTCCCAATTGCGCCTGGCCGTGGTGGTGGCGGCCGGTTTCGGGCTGATCCTGCTGGGCATGGCCGTGCTGATCGCGCTGGTACCGCTCACGGCCACGTTGACCGTGTTCACGGTCCCGCTCCCCTGGCTGCTGCTGGGCATAGGGATCTACCCGATCATCCTGGCCTGTGCCGCGCTCTACAACCGTGCGGCCGCCCGCAACGAGCGCCGCTTCCGCGAGTTGACGGCCGACCGGGTTGGCCCGGGGACGAGGCAGTGAACGCGGCCGCCGGGCTGGCGGCGGTGGCCGCCGTCTGCGCCGCCACCGTGCTGATCGGCATCTACGGGCTGCGGATTTCCCGCACCACCGGTGATTTCTACGTCGCCTCGCGGACGGTCAAGCCGTGGTGGAATGCGTCGGCCATCGGCGGCGAATACCTCTCGGCCGCAAGCTTTTTGGGCGTGGCAGGGCTGATCCTGGTCTCGGGCATCGACGCGCTCTGGTTCCCCGTCGGATACACCGCCGGCTATCTGATGCTTCTGCTGTTCGTGGCCGCCCCGCTGCGCCGCTCCGGGGCGTACACAATTCCCGACTTCGCCGCGGCCCGGCTCGATTCCACTGCCGCGCGACGCGTCACCAGCCTGTTGGTGATAGCGGTCGGCTGGCTTTACATCGTGCCGCAACTGCACGGGGCCGCCCTGACCGTGCGCATCGCCACCGGCCTGCCGGGCTGGGCAGGCGCCCTCGCCGTCGTCGTCGTGGTGGTGCTGTCCGTGGTCACCGGCGGCATGCGCTCCATCACCTTCGTGCAGGCCTTCCAGTATTGGCTGAAACTCACGGCCCTGGCCGTCCCGGTGGTGTTCATCCTGCTGGTCCTCGCCGGTTCGGGCCAGTCGGCCACCGGCGGCGGCGCGGCCTTCGACCCGTCGCTGGATGTCGTCGGCGATGCATCCCTGTACCGGAATATCTCGCTGATCATCGCCCTGCTTTTCGGGACGCTGGGGCTGCCGCACGTGCTGGTGCGTTTCTACACCAATCCCGACGGTGCCGCCGCCCGCCGCACCACGCAACTGGTGCTGGGGCTGCTGGCGCTGTTCTACCTCTTCCCCACCATCTACGGCGTGCTCGGCAGGCTGCACACCCCGCGGCTGGCCGGCGGCACCCAGTCCGACGCCACGGTGCTGCTGCTGCCGGGGCGGATTGTGGACGGCCTGGCCGGCGATCTCTTGAGCGCCTGCGTGGTGGCGGGCGCGTTCGCCGCGTTCCTTTCGACCACCTCCGGGCTGGTGGTTTCCCTGGCCGGGGTGGTCAGCCAGGACCTGTTCCGCGGCAGCGTCAGGGGCTTCCGGCTGGCCGCCGTGCTGTCGGCCATCGTGCCGCTGGGCATCGCCCTGGGCACCGAATCGCTGGCCCTGGCCGGCAGCGTGGGCACGGTCTTCGCGTTTACCGCCTCGACCATCTGCCCGCTCTTGCTGCTGGGCATCTGGTGGCGGGGTCTCACCGATGCCGGCGCCATTGCCGGCATGGTGTCGGGGGCGGTGCTCTGCGGCGGTTCGCTGCTGGCGGCTGCCGTGGCGGGACCGAAACTGGGCGCCTGGGCCGAGCCGTTGGGACAGCCGGCGGCCTGGACTGTTCCGGCGGCGTTCCTGGTGACGGTGGCCGTTTCCCGGGCGACGGCTTCGCGCAGGCCGGCCACCACCGCCCGGGTCATGGCACGGCTGCACACCCCGGAGCGGGCGGACAGTCCGGAGCCGGCCGGTTGGCCCCGTCCCGGAGACTGAACGAGGTCGGGCCCCGTCAGTCGATCGCGGCCATTAACTCGACGACGCGGTCCAGGAACGCGTCCACCTGGTTTTCCTCGTAGCCGTCATTGCCCTTGGCCTCGCGGAACACGGCCCTGCGCACCACATCGACGCTCATCGGCTGGTCGTGCTCGAAATAGCCCAGCAGTTCCACGCACAGCGCGTCGACGTCCTCCACGTTGTAGCTGACGGCGTTCCGCTTCGTCGGCCGGCGGAAGCGTTCGCCCGGGGCGCGGTGCAGGCGGGCGCGCAGCATCGCCGACACGCGGCCGATCTGCGTCAGCCAGGCCTGTTCGCCGTCCCTACTGATCAGCGCATCGCGCTCCCGCTGGGCGAAGACGTCCTCCAGCCGGTCCAGCGCGGCGTCGACGGCCCGCGGGTCGTAGCCGCCCTTGGCCGGATCGAACGTCATGGCCCGGACATCGCGGCTGGTGATGGGAGCGTCGTCGGGCTCGGGGTTGTTGTAGTACTCCCGCGCCCGGCTGAGGAAGTCGTCCACCTGGCGTGCGTTGTAGCCGAAGTTCCGCCGGTCCACGTGGTCGAACGGGGCACTGCCCTTGCCGGCATCAATGGTTCGTCGCGCCATGGTGTCCTGTGGTTCCTGTTCCGTCAATACGTTCCGCTTGTCTACGGTGCCCAGTCTATGCGGGCCGCCGCGTGGCCCCGGGTATCCGCGGCCGCGCGCCTACACGGCCCCCGGGGCCAGCAACGAGGCGAGCACGAAGGCCACCGGGGCGGCAAACACGATGGAATCCAGCCGGTCCATCACCCCGCCGTGGCCCGGCAGGAAGTTGCTCATGTCCTTGATGCCAAGTTCCCTCTTGACCATCGACTCGGCCAGGTCGCCCACGGTGGAGGCGGCCACGGTGGCCACGGCCAGGACCAGCCCGAACCACCACTGAAGGTCCAGCACCAGCACCGAGCACAGGACGCCGACCAGGACGGCTCCGCCGACCGAACCGGCAAACCCTTCCCACGACTTCTTGGGGCTGATCTTCGGTGCCATCGGGTGCTTCCCGAAGAGCACCCCGATCAGGTACCCGAAGGTGTCGTTGGAGACCACCAGCAGCAGCATGGTGGCCACCTTCAGGGCGCCGGACTCCTCCAGCAGCAACAGCAGCGAGAAGCTGATGAAAAAGGGAACCCAGCAGAGGATGAAGGTGCCGCTGAGCACACTGCTGACCGCGCCGTCGGTACTGTCCAGGCACTTCCAGACCATCAGGGCCACGCAGGAGGCCACCAGGGCGAAGGCCAACCCCTCCGGCCCGCCGTAATAGGCGGCCACGGGCATCGCGAGGGCCCCCGCGAACAGCGGCGGCAGCGGCACCTTGATGTTCTTGACCGTCAGGGCCCGGGAAACCTCCCACACGCCCACGGCCGCGAAACCGGCCACCAGCACCACGAAGGCATCGGGCAGGAGGAAAAGACCCACCAGGACAACAATGAGCAGCGAGAGTCCGACGACGATGGCTGCCGGCAGGTTGCGCCCGGCACGGGAGGGCTTGGCGGCGGCACGCAGCGCCCGCCGTCCGGGTTCTGCCGGCCGCTGTCCCGGACCAGCCGCCGGAGCCGGCGTATCGCCAGCCATGGGTTGAGGCTGGTCCGTACTCATCAGACCTCGAGCAGCTCGGCTTCCTTGCGCTTGAGGAGCTCGTCCACGTTGTCGGTGTGCGACTTGGTTTTGGCGTCCAGTTCCTTTTCGGCCCTGCTGCCTTCGTCCTCGCCGACCTCGCCGTCCTTGACCAGCTTGCCGATGGTGTCCATCGCCTTGCGGCGGATGTTGCGGATCGAAACCTTCGCGTCTTCGGCCTTGCCCCGCACCACCTTGACGTACTCCTTGCGGCGTTCCATGGTCAGTTCCGGCAGGACCACGCGGATCACCACGCCGTCGTTGGCCGGGTTGGCGCCCACATCCGAATCACGCAGGGCCTTCTCGATGTCGTTCAGCGCCGACTTGTCGTACGGCGTGATCAGCAGGGTGCGCGGTTCGGGGTTCTGGAAGGACGCCAACTGCTGCAGCGGGGTCGGCGTGCCGTAGTAGTCGACCGTGACCTTGGAGAACAGTGCCGGATTGGCGCGGCCGGTGCGGATGGTGGCGAAGTCTTCCTTGGCCACTTCGACTGCCTTGTCCATCTTCTCGGCAGCTTCGCGCAGCGTCTCGTCTATCACGGTCTCTCCTTCACGTCCTTCATTCACTCCGCGATGCCCGCGGTCCTGGCTCTGCTTTCCATCCTAGGCTATCCGGCGGACGGCCCGGCGCCAGTCAGGCGGTGACGTAGGTGCCGATCTGTTCGCCCAGAATCGCACGGGTCACGTTGCCTTCGCCCTCCATCCCGAAGACCACCATGGACAGCTTGTTGTCGCGGCACAGGCTGAAGGCGGTCTGGTCCATCACCCGGATATTCCGGCGCATGGCTTCGTCATAGGTCAGGGTGTCGAGCTTCTCCGCGGCCGGGTCTTTCTTCGGGTCGGCCGTGTAGACGCCGTCCACGCCGTTCTTCGCCATGAGCACGACGTCGGCGTGCACCTCGAGGGCGCGCTGGGCGGCCACGGTGTCGGTGGAGAAATAGGGCAGGCCGGCGCCCGCGCCGAAGATGACCACGCGGCCCTTCTCCATGTGCCGGATGGCCCGCCTCGGGATGTAGGCCTCGGCTATCTGCCCCATGGTGATCGCGCTTTGCACGCGGGTGTCCACCCCGGCCTGCTCGAGGAAGTCCTGGAGGGCGAGGCAGTTCATGACGGTGCCGAGCATGCCCATGTAATCGGCTCGCGAGCGGTCCATGCCCGACGTCGACAGTTCGGCGCCGCGGAAGAAGTTGCCGCCGCCCACGACGATGGCCACTTCGACCTGGCCGACCGTGGCGGCGATCTGCTTGGCGACGCCCCGGACGGTGTCCGGGTCCACGCCCAGCTTCCCCCCGCCGAAGACTTCGCCCGAAAGCTTCAGCAGGACGCGGCGGCGTTTGGCCCCGGTATCAGCGGTGGTCTGGGTGTTCTGGGATTCCATGGTGCCTCCCGGCGTGCGTGGTTCTGGGGAAAGAGGGTGTGACTGGCCGCGGCTGCCCGACGGTTGAGGCCGCGCGGCCGATCCGGACATGAAAAAGGAGTGGTCACCCGATGGTGACCACCCCCTTGTCATCTGAATCAGCCAGTTCGCCTAAACGTTGCGACCGAGGTTACGCTCCGACGCGGAAGCGGGCAATGGCGGTGGCGTTGACACCGGCCGCCTCCAGCACCTTGCCGACGGACTGCTTCGGGTCCTTGGCAAACGGCTGGTCCAGCAGCACGATCTCCTTGAAGAAACCGTTCAGCCGGCCCTCGACGATCTTCGCGAGTGCTGCCTCGGGCTTGCCCTCGGCGCGGGCGGTCTCGTCGGCGATGCGGCGCTCGTTCTCCACGGTCTCGGCCGGGACCTCTTCGCGGGTCAGGTAGGCCGGGGCGTAGGCCGCGCTGTGCACGGCGATGTCGTGGGCTGCCTCGAAGGCCGAGTCGCCTTCGCCGTCGACGGCGAAGAGGACGCCGACCTGTGCCGGCAGGTCCTTGGACGTCTTGTGCAGGTAGGCATCGACGGTCTTGCCTTCGACGCGGGCGACCCGGCGGACGACAACTTTCTCGCCCAGCACGGCGCCTCCCTCGACGACGAAGTCACCCAGCGGCTTGCCGTCGACGTCGGCGGCCAGCAGGGCGTCGAGCTCGGCTGCGCCGGACTCAACCGCCGTGGCCAGTACCTTGTCGGCGAGTTCGATGAACTTGGCGGACTTGGCGACGAAGTCGGTCTCGCAGTTGACCTCGATCATGACGCCGACGGTTCCGTCGATGACCTTGGCGGCCACCAGGCCTTCGGCGGTGGAGCGGCCTTCGCGCTTGGTGGCGCCCTTCAGTCCCTTGATCCGGATCAGCTCAATGGCCTTCTCGGCATCCCCATTGGCCTCGTCCAGGGCCTTCTTGACATCCATCATGCCGGCGCCGGTGCGCTCGCGCAGTGCCTTGATATCAGCAGCGGTGTAGTTCGCCATTTGGACTCCAGTCCTCCCGTATTAAGTAGTGTTCGGTGCCGCTGGCGGCCGGCCTGAGCACAGGCCGGGCCGCCAGCGGAAGTCCGGCGGCGCGCAAGGCGCCCCCGGTGAGTCGGATTTACTTCTCGGTGTCCGCGGCGGGTGCTTCGGCAGCCGGGGCCTCGGCGGCGGGGGCCTCAGCGGCAGCTTCGGCGGCCGGAGCTTCGGCGGCGGGGGCCTCTGTCGAGCCCTCGAGCAGTTCGCGCTCCCACTCGGCCATCGGCTCGGCCGGCGCTTCGGTGTTGCCTGCGGCGCGGTTGTTGCGGGCGATGAGGCCCTCGGCAACGGCGTCGGCGATCACGCGGGTCAGCAGGTTGACGGAGCGGATGGCGTCGTCGTTGCCCGGGATCGGGAAGTCGACTTCGTCCGGATCGCAGTTGGTGTCCAGGATGGCCACCACGGGGATGCCGAGCTTCTGGGCCTCGTCGATGGCGAGGTGTTCCTTCTTGGTGTCGACAACCCACATGACCGAAGGAGTCTTGGTGAGGTTGCGGATGCCGCCCAGCGTGGTTTCCAGCTTGGTCTTCTCGCGCTGCAGCAGCAGCAGTTCCTTCTTGGTGCGGCCGGAAGCGGCGACGTCGTCGAAGTTGATTTCTTCGAGTTCCTTCAGGCGCGAGATGCGCTTGGAGACGGTCTGGAAGTTGGTCATCATGCCGCCGAGCCAGCGCTGGTTGACATACGGCTGGCCGACACGGGTGGCCTGCTCGGCGATTGCTTCCTGGGCCTGCTTCTTGGTGCCGACGAACAGGACGGTGCCGCCGTGGGCGACCGTTGCCTTGACGAACTCGTAGGCGCGGTCGATGTAGGACAGCGACTGCTGCAGGTCGATGATGTAAATGCCGTTGCGCTCGGTGAAGATGAAGCGCTTCATCTTCGGGTTCCAACGGCGGGTCTGGTGACCGAAATGTACGCCGCTGTCGAGCAGCTGGCGCATGGTAACGACTGGCATGTCGTCACTCCTTCCGGCAGCACCGGGCTGGGCCTGGGCTGCTGCCTGTAGACGGTTGTTAGCTTGTCGCCCGGCGGGCTAAGCTCCTGGCGTCTGTCGGCGCCGCCGGCTCGGCGGCGCATGTGCCCGGACCGGTTTCCCGGACCGCCTGGGCACACTTCCATCGCTGAGATCAAGCCGATGGATTTCAGACACGCGTAGTCAGCCTCCGTCCGGACATGGGTCATGGACGGAAAACTGCTTCGTCCAGTGTACTACAGGCGGCACCCTGTTCCTGCGCGTTCCCGCCCTCCACAGCCGGCCGGGCCAAGGGGTTGCGCACACCGTCCGGCGCCGCCGCGGCACGGACCACGGGCAGCGGCGAGGATCGGTTGCATGACGCCGTCCGTTTTGCGCTTGGCCGCCGCCGCGGCCTCTGCTGTGCTGCTGGCCGCGGCCGGGTCACCCGAGCCGGCAGGCCGATCCGGTTATTCGCCGCCGTGGGGCTGGCCCGCCAGCCCGCAACCCGCCATCGTGCGCGGCTTTGACCCGCCGCCAAAGCCGTGGTTGGGCGGACATCACGGCGTCGATCTGGCGGTTCCGGGCGGGGCGACGGTCCTCTCCCCCGCCGACGGCCGGGTCAGCTTCTCCGGCCGGGTCGTCGACAGGCCGGTGGTCACCATCGATCACGGCAACGGCCTGCGCAGCAGCCTGCTGGCCGTCGCGTCCGAACTGCAGGCCGGCGATACCGTTGCGTCGGGCGATCCGGTAGGAACGGTTGCCGCGAGCAGCCATTGCGCATGCCTGCATTGGGGCGTCCGTCGCGGCGACGTTTATGTCAACCCCCTGCAGTTCGTCATGGACCTGCGGCCTTCGGTATTGCTGCCGGTGCCGGATGGCTAAACGAACGCCGCCAAGCCGGTGATCGCCCGGCCTGCCACCAGGGAGTTGATTTCGTGGGTTCCCTCGTAGGAGTAGATGGCCTCGGCGTCGGCGAAGATCTTGGCCATTTCGTAGTCGGCCACGATGCCGTTGCCGCCCAGGATGTTGCGGCCCAGGGCCACACTTTCACGCATCCGCGCAGTGGTGAACGCCTTGGCCAAAGCGGACTGCTCGTCCTTGGCCTGGCCGGCGTCTTCCAGCTGCGCCAGGCGGACCATCATGCCCATTGAGGCGACGGTGTTGCCGAGGATCTGCACCAGCTGGTCCTGCACCAGCTGGAACGATGCCAGCGGCTTCCCAAACTGGTGCCGCTCCACGGCGTAGCGCCGTGCCACATCGAAGGCAGCCATCTGCTGCCCCACCGCCTGCCAGGCTACGGCAAGCCGCGTCACCTTCAGCACCTTGTTGGTGTCGCGGAAGCTGTTGGCGCCCTTGAGATGGAAATCATCGGGGACCACCACGTTTTCCAGGGTGATGTCCGCGTTCTGCACGGTGCGCAGGCTGATCTTGTTCTCGATCTTCGTCGCGGCATAGCCGGGGGTGGCCGTGTCCACGAGGAAGCCCTTGACCTGGTTGTCGGCCAGGTCGCGCGCGTAGATGACGACCCAGTCCGAGAAGGTCGCGTTGCCAATCCAGCGTTTGGCCCCGTTCAGCACCCAGCCGTTCCCGTCGCGCCGGGCCGTGGTGCGCGTGCCGCCGGCGACGTCGGAGCCGCCGAGGGGTTCCGTCAGTCCGAAAGCGCCGATCTTCTTGAGGGCGTAGATGTCCGGCAGCCAGGCCTCCTGCTGCTCCTTCGACGCGAGGACTTCGATCGATCCGGCGAACAGGCCGTCGTGGACCCCCAGGAACGTGGCGATGGACGTGTCGGCGCGGGTGAACTCCGCGTGGACGAGGCCGGCGAACAAGTTGGAGTATCCCTGCCGCCTGACCGGGCTGACCACGTCCAGGTCCGCCAGTTTCGGGATGATCTCCAGTGGGAACTCAGCCCGGTTCCAGCAGTCGACGGCGATCGGCCGGACTTCCTTGGCCAGCCAGTCGCGGATGTCGTGCAGCCGCGAGCGTTCGGGTTCCGAGAGCATCTCCTCGAACGAGTAGAAGTCTCCATCGGCGTAGGGAAGGTCGTTCGGATCGATGACGCGCTGGCCCATAGTGGCTTCCTTTTCTGTGAACAGGTCGCGGCCCCGGGCAGGAGGCGCCGGGGAGAAGATCAAGTTACTGATCAGTAACTTAGCGCAGAACCGGGCAGCGGGCAACGGCCGAACGCGTGCGCTGCAGCTTCGGCCGGGGTGCCGGGGCAGCCGCATCCCTGGAGTCCCGCGGGAGTCCGGCGGGCGGCATGACGAAGGCCCCGGGCCATTCTGGTCCGGGGCCTTCTCTCGACGTAGGGCGGGTGGGGCTTGAACCCACGACCAAAGGATTATGAGTCCTCTGCTCTGACCGGCTGAGCTACCGCCCCGCGCTGCCGGGCGGCGCCCCGCAGCGCGGGGACCGTTACCGGCACCTTAGACATACTAAGTCCTCCCGACCGGCGGGCGCACGTTGGCCTAGTCGAGGAAGTCGTCCGCCGAGGCTCCGCGGTAGAGCTGCTCGAAAGTGTCCATCGTCTTGTCGATGCCGTGCCGCATCGCCTTCGCGTGGCTGGCTTCGCCCATGGCCTCCAGCCGCTCGGGACTCTGGCCGAGTACGGCGTTGAGCTTGGCCGCCAGGTCGGAGGGATCGCGGGGGGCAAACAGGTAGCCGTTGACACCGTCCTCCACGAGGTGCGGCAGGGCCATCGCATTGGCCAGCACCACCGGCTTGCTGGCGGACATCGCTTCCAGGGACACCAGTGACTGCAGTTCGGCGGTTCCGGGCTGGCAGAACACAGCCGCGCGCAGGTACGCCCGGCGCAGTTCGGCGTCGTCCACATGGCCCAGGAACGCGATCCTGCGCCCAAGCCCCATCGCGGCAACCCTCGCCTCGAGGTTCTTTCGCTCGTCGCCGTCGCCGATGATCTCCAGGTGGACGTTCAGCGCCGGGTCCGTCATGGCCAGCGCCTCGATCAGCGTGTCCACGTTCTTTTCCACCGCCAGCCGGCCCACAAACAGCACCGTGGGGTGCTCCGGCCTCTCGATCGTTTCCCCGGGGGCCAGCTCATAGGCGGCGGCATCGATGCCGTTGGACAGCGGCATCACCTTGTGCAGGAAGGCGTGGTCCCGCATCGCCTTGGCGGCGAGCGGCGTCGGCGTCGTCACCACGGCAGCCTTGCCCATGATCTTGCCCATGTCGCGCCAGGAGTTCTTCGCGACGATGTCCAGGAACCACTGCGGGAACGGCAGGAACGGCTCCAGGTTCTCCGGCATGAAGTGGTTGGTCGCGATGGTGCGGATGCCCCGTCGCACTGCCTCGGCGATGGTGGCCTGTCCGATCATGTAGTGGCACTGGATGTGCACGACGTCCGGCTGGACCTCATCGAAGATCCGCTTGATGTCGCGTTTGATCTCCCAGGGAAAGCAGATGCGCCACGTCTCGTGCGTCGGCACCGAGTGTGAGCGGAGCCGGTGCACCGTCGCCTCCGCACGGTGTTCCACGAAGGTCGGGCCCTTGTCATACCGCCCGGCGATGATGTCGACGCTGTGTCCGCGCTTGGTCATCGCGGTTGCCAGCCGGTACCCGAAGACGGCCGCCCCGTTGACATCCGGCGGGTAGGTATCGGCTGCAATCAGGATCTTGAGGGGTTTCGGTCCGATGTCGTCGCTCACCTGCGGCAGGACTCCTTGTTTCGTGGTCACGGTATTGGTCATCGCGCCGGCCCTATGGTTTCTTGCCCGAGGCTTGGGCCCGGCGCCGGGCTTCTTCCTGTTTCTGCAACACGTCCGGATGGTGCCTCGAGAGGGCAATGACCCCAACAATAGCAACCAAACCTGCCCCCACCATGCCAATCGCAAACACCGGTTCGACGTCGGGCCTGAGCTCTCCGAGGATGAAAATGCCGATGGCGATGCCGACCAGCGGATCGATCACCGTCAGCCCCGCGATGACCAAATCGGGCGGGCCGCTGGCATAGGCACTCTGGACAAACCAAGCCCCCAGGCCGCCGGCCGCGGCGACCGCGATGACCGTGTAGATCGGTACGTTGGCGATGAAACCGCCGCCCGGCTCCAGCAGCCGCAGGCCGATAATCCTCACCAGCACGGCAACGAAACCGAACAACATGCCTGCTCCCAGAATGTAGGCGAAGGCATTCAGCCTGTGCCGGAACATCAGTTCCAGCGAGAGGAAGACGGCAACGACGACGGCCAGCAGCAGGACCGCTGAGAGTTCCTCCTCGGCCCGCACGCGATGGCTAGCGCCCGTGACGTTGACGGCCAGCAGTACGAAAACGGCGCTTCCTGCCACACACGTTGAGATCGCCACCACCGTCACGCGGTTCAGCCGGATCCCCTGGTCCTTGGAATTGATGATCGTGGTGATCACCAACGCGATGGCGCCGATCGGCTGGACGACGGTCAACGGCGCGCTCACCAAGGCAAACACGTTCAATCCCATCCCGACGGCCAACAGCAGCAGTCCCAGGACCCAGCGGGGATTGCGGAGCATCCGCAGCAAACCGGCGACGCTCATCGCCAGGCCGCCCGTATTGGCTTGGACGGCACTGGCTTGGCGCTGGGTGCCGAGGGCGAGGAAGAAGGCACCGAGCAGGGCACAGAGTATGGCTAACCAGACCATGGGGTCCCGTCAGAAAATGTCCGTTTCCGCCCGGAGCGCGGGTCAACCATGGAGTGGATCGTTCTGCCTGGCCTCGCGCCGGCGCTTGTACTTGCCCCAGGCCGCCCGCATGTAGCCCAGCCACGCAAGGACGTGCCCCGCACAGCCCGCGGCGAGGATGGCGTAGGCGAGGGTCAGCAGCCAGTCGTGCCCGAAGCCCTCCACCCGATGGAGCAGCAGCAGCGGAGTGCCTGCCAGCAGCAGGGCCGTCCGGACCTTGCCGATGAGTGTCACGGGAAGGTCGGGGCTGCCATGGAACAGGAGCAATGAGAACACGAGCAGGATCGCGTCGGGGATGATGATGGACAGCAGCAGCCACCACGGGGCGATGCCGGCCGCGACAAAGGTCGTGGCCACGATGATGAGGGCCAGCCGGTCGGCCACCGGGTCCAGCCACTTGCCGACCGAGGAGATTTGGTCGAGGCGGCGGGCGAGGTAGCCGTCCACCCAGTCCGTGGATCCCAGCACGACCAGCGTGATGGTGGCTGCCCCATACGAGTGCCGGGCGATCAGCCAGACAAATAGCGGCACCGCAAGGAAACGCAGGACGGTGATGAGGTTCGGGATGGTCCAGAACGTGTGCAGCTCGCGGTACTCGAAGTCGCGCCGCGTCCCGGCACCGATGATCCTCAACGCCGTCCCTCCCCTCAGTCGTCGTTCCACGCTGGGCAGCCGGCTGCGCTGCAGCCGGCTTCCGTGCCGCCGTGCGACGGTGGTAATGGTTATTTTTTCAGCAGCCGCCGGAGCATGACGCCCATGGCGGTCAGCGAAACCGCCAGCGTCGCCAGTGGCTTCCAACGCTCCCTCAGCTCCGGGCCGGCCTCGCTGACGGCTTCGGCGCCTGCCACCAGGCGTTCCGTGGCAGCATCTGCCGCATGCTTCGCCCGGCGCTTGGCCTGCTCCGCACGGGGCTTGGGGTCGACGCGGCGGCCGAGATCGTCCCTGACTGCCGCCAAATGGTCGCGGCGTTCCGCGGTACGGGCACGCAGTTCGTCCATCGTCGGAGCCGGCTCCTGCGGTTCCTTGCGCTCCGCCTTTTCCGCCTTGGTCTCCTTCCGGGGCTTTTCGTCCAGTGTCGCCGGATTGAAGCTGCTGCCCTCACGCAACACGCCGACGTCGTACTTGACGCCGCGGATGGCCTCGGCGGGAAGGAGCGGCATGGCCTTCTTGCCCCTCGAGATTCCAATGAGCGCCAGGATACCGCCGAGGATCAGGAACACGGCTGCGACGAGCAGCGCCGCCAGCCAGGCCGGCATGATGAGGGCCAGTCCCATGATTGCGGCGACCAAGAGGGAGATGGCCATCAGGACCAGGAACACCAACGCGACCGCAAGGATCGCGGCGGCAATGCCTGCCTTGGTGCCCTTGCCCTTGAGCTCGAGCAGGGCCAGCGAGAACTCGTCCTGAAGCTGGCGGGGGGTCAGCTGGCAGGCGAGCCGTGCCAGCCCCGCGGTCGACAACCTGGCGCCGGCGGCGGAGCTGCCTGGCTGCCCGGCGCGGGCAGCGGTGCTCCCTGGCTGCCCGACACGGGCTGCAGCGCTCCCGGGCGGCCGCAACCCGGTGACGGTGCTGCCGGGAGTCGCCGCACCGGTTGCGGTGCTCCCGGACGTCCTCTCACCGGTTGCGGTGCTTCCGTGGCTTTCCGGACCGGTCATGGGCTCTGCCTCCATCTTGTCGGTAGTGCGCGAGTGTCCACACCTTCAAATTATCATTCTGCCCCAGTCTGGCCCCTCAGCCGTAGGGAGTAGTTTCACTGGAGGGCTGTGGAACAAAAAATATGAGTAAACGCTTACGTTCACCTGCCCTGCGAACTAGGCTGGCAGGCAGCCCGTGTCCGCGCCCGTTTCCGCAAGGGACCAGTGATGAGCAAGGTCGTGCAATTCCCGAAGCAGTTCCTGTGGGGCGCCGCGACGGCCGCCTACCAAATCGAAGGTGCGTCCCGGGACGACGGCCGCACCGATTCCATCTGGGATGTCTTCTGCCGGCTGCCGGGGGCCACCGTGGGCGGCGAGACCGGCGAACGGGCCTGCGACCACTACCGCCGCTACCGCGAGGACGTCGCGCTGATGTCAGCCCTGAACCTGGGTGCCTACCGGTTTTCCACGTCCTGGCCGCGGGTCAAACCGGACGACGCGGTCGTGAACCCGGCCGGCCTGGATTTCTATTCGCGCCTGGTGGACGAACTGTGCGCGGCGGGCATTAAGCCCTGGCTCACGCTGTACCACTGGGATTTGCCGCAGGCGCTGCAGGAGAACGGCGGCTGGGCGAACCGGGACACCGCCTACCGCTTTGCGGAATACGCCCTGGCGGTCCATGAGGCGCTCGGTGACCGGGTACGCGTCTGGACCACGCTCAACGAGCCATGGTGCTCGGCGTTCCTCGGCTATGGTTCGGGCGTCCATGCGCCGGGCATCCAGTCGAGGCCGCAGGCCTTGGCGGCCATGCACCACCTGCTGCTGGGGCACGGGCTGGCCTCCGACGAGCTGCGCCGCCGCGATCCGGCCGCCGAGCTGGGCCTCACCCTGAACTTCACGGTGGCGGATCCCCTGAATCCGGAGGATCCCGTCGATGTGGACGCCGCCCGCCGCATCGACGGCCAGTTCAACCGCGCCTTTCTGGACCCCGTCTTCCGCGGTTCCTACCCGGCGGATTTTCTGGTGGACGTGGGGCCGTACGGACTGGAAGCCAGGATCCGGGACGGCGACCTGGCTCTGATCGGAACCAGGATCCAGGTGCTGGGGGTCAACTACTACCACGGTGAAGCGGTGACCGGGCACCCCCGCCCGGACGCGGAAAACACGCATGCCGCCCCGGTCGAGCGTCCGCTGGCGCCGCCCTACCCCGCGGCCGACCATGTCAGCTCTGTTCCCCGCGGGCTGCCCACGACGGCGATGGGCTGGGAGATCCAGCCGGAAGGACTGCACCGGCTGCTCGTCCGTTTGCAGCACGAGTACAGCGGCCCGGCCGGGACGGCGCTCTTCGTCACCGAGAATGGGGCGGCCTTCGACGACGAGGTCTCGGCCGACGGCGCCGTGCATGACCGGCAGCGGCTGGAGTTCCTGCGCGCACACATCCTGCAATGCCACCGTGCCATCCAGGACGGCGTGGACCTGCGCGGCTACTTCGGCTGGTCGCTGATGGACAACTTCGAGTGGGCCTGGGGCTACAGCAAACGCTTCGGCCTGACCCGGGTGGACTACGCCACCCTGGAGCGCACCGTCAAGGACAGCGGCCGCTGGTATGCGCAGGTCGCGGCCGGCAACCGGGTCGCCTCGGCCTAGCCAAAGAAAAATCCCGCAGCCGGCGCGGGGTGCGGGATTCTGCCTTGCAGCTCCCCCGACTGGACTCGAACCAGTAACCCTTCGATTAACAGTCGAATGCTCTGCCAATTGAGCTACGGGGGATTGAAGCGAGTAAAACTCTAGCAGGACGGCGGCACGGAGACGAAATCGGCCTCGCGCCGAGGGCCCCCAAACGCACAGGATCCCCGCCTCCTGCAGAAGGCGGGGATCCAGTGTTTGTCCGCTCCCCCGACTGGACTCGAACCAGTAACCCTTCGATTAACAGTCGAATGCTCTGCCAATTGAGCTACGGGGGAAAGAAATCATCCGCCACCGGCGGTTTGACCTCCAACAGCATACTCAATGGAGGCCGGAACTTGCCAATTGAAGGCCCGGCCTACTCCGCGCGAAGGGCCCGCCGCTGCATTTCCAGTTCCATCAGTTCACGGTTGATCTGCTGGAAACTCTCGGGATCGGACGCTGGATCCATCCGTTGCAACTGGCCCAGCTTGTCGGCCTTCAGGTGGGTGATCTGCAGGTCCTGCAGCCGGTTCAGGATCCCCCGGCAATACAGCCGCAGGGCGTCGTCGTTTTGTGCAGGCAGCGGGGTCACCGCAAGTTCCGAGACGAAGGTGCGCAGCTCCTCCGGGACCTCCTGGCGGATGGTCTCCACCCACTGCGAGGGTGTGGCACCGGAAACACCCGCAGCCCGGACGGCGCCGTGGATGGCCACGTGCACGGGCGCCAGGAAGCGGGCCTGCATGAACTGTTCCCACTGGTTGGCATCGAGGAGGCCGGGCTGCTGGATGGCCACTTCCAGTGCCTGGTGTTCCAGGCGGACCACGGGATCACGCAGGTCCGGCCGCGGAAAGGCAGGGGGTGCCGCGTACTGGCCGGATTCCCGGGCGTAGTCCGTTTCTCCGCCGGCCTCGGCGCCCCTGCCGTAGCCGTGCTGCGCGGCCTGCCCGTAGGCCGGCCGGCCGTCCTGTTGCCGGGGGGAAGGATTTCCCGGATTCCATGCGTCCCGGCCCTGCTGACCGCCGCCGCGCCGGTACGGTCCGGGCGGCTGCTGGTTGCCGCGGCTCGATTCCTGCCCGCGGTCCTGCTGGCCCCGCTCGCGGCCCGCCGCCCGGGTCCCGGCTTCCTGTCCCCGTTTAGCGGCCCCGGCCACCGCCCGGGTGACGTCGTCGATGTCCATGCCCAGCCAGCCGGCGAGCTCGCGCGAGTAGCCGGGACGCATGGCGGGGTCCCTGATCTCGGCGACCACCGGGGCCGCGGCACGGAGGGCCTGGACCCTTCCTTCGACCGTGTCCAGGTTGAACTTCTTCAAGGTGGCCTTGATCGCGAACTCGAACAGCGGACGGCGGGAGCTGATCAACTCGCGCACCGCACCCTCGCCGTGGCTCAAACGCAGGTCGCATGGATCCGCGCCGCTCGGCTCGACGGCTACGTAGGTCTGGGCAACAAAGCGCTGGTCTTCCTCGAAGGCGCGCAGCGCGGCCTTTTGGCCCGCCTCGTCGCCGTCGAAGGTGAAGATCACTTCCCCTCCGGTTCCGTCATCGGAGAGCAGGCGCCGGGCGATCTTGATGTGGTCGGTGCCGAAGGACGTGCCGCACGTCGCCACGGCCGTCCCGATGCCCGATAGGTGGCAGGCCATCACGTCCGTGTAGCCCTCCACGACCACCAGTTGGCGGTTGCGCGCGATGTCCCGTTTGGCCAAGTCGATCCCGTACAGGACCTGCGACTTCTTGTAGAGCGCCGTCTCCGGCGTATTGAGGTACTTGGGGCCCTGGTCATCCTCGAAGAGCTTGCGGGCACCAAATCCTATGGTCGCCCCCGTCAGGTCGCGGATGGGCCAGATGAGCCGGCCACGGAACCGGTCATAGATCCGGCTGTTCCTGCCATCGGATCCGTCCGATCCGCCGGAGAACATGCCGGTCATGCGCAGTTCGTCCTGGGTGAAGCCGCGGCCGGTGAGGTGCTTGAGCAGGCCGTCCCAGCCCTGCGGGGCGTAGCCGACGGCGAACTGCTCCGCGGCTGCCTGGTCGAAGCCCCGTCCGGAGAGGAACTCCCGGGCCGCCGCGGCACCCGGGCTCTGGAGCTGCTCCCGGAAGAACTCCGCGGCAACCTTGTGTGCGTCCAGCAGCCGCTGCCGCTTGCCCACGTCCTCCCGGCGGGGGCCGGTACCGCCGTCTTCGTACCGGAGCGTGTAATTGATCCGGTGGGCGAGTTTCTCCACGGTCTCGCTGAACGTGGTGTGATCCATCTTCTGCACGAAGGAGATGACGTCGCCGCCCTCGCCGCAGCCGAAGCAGTGGTAGGTGCCCACCTGCGGACGGACGTGGAACGACGGCGACCGCTCGTCGTGGAAGGGGCACAGGCCCTTGAATGACCCGATGCCGGCCGACTTCAGCGTGACGTAGCCGTCGATGACTTCCTTGATGTCGGTACGCTGGCGGACTTCATCGATGTCTTCACGCTTAATGAGTCCGGCCATAGTCCCATGGTATGCAGCCGCGCCAAATCGGCGCCGGAACCGCGGCGGCCTGTGCCCCAGGCGCCGCGCGCAGCCGCCTGTGGAGGGAAGCTGCTCGCGGCCCGCAACCTCACAGGAGGGTGCGGTGGGCCCCCATCAGGCGTTCGTGCAGCGCCAGGGCGGAGACATCGGTGAGCGAGGCGATCTGGTCGATGACCACGCGAAGGCGGCCGCCGTCGTCGTCCGCATCCCGCCAATCCGAGGCAAAGGGCTCCTCCAGATGCTTCTCCCCCGTGGCATGGAGCTCGCTGACCAGGTCGTGCAGGATCTCCTGCTGGTGTTCGTAGACCGGCTGGCGCAGGTCCGCGGTCATCACGAACGTGGTGGCCAGGCCCTTCATCACCGCGATCTCGACGGCGGTTTCCTGCGGCACCACCAGCTCCGCCCCGTAGCGGGTCAGCTGCTGCGGGCCGTAGATGGAGCGGGTGGCTTCCATCGCGCTCGAGCAGAAGCGGCCGATCAGCTGGCTGGTCATGTCTTTCAGCGCCGCCATGGCCTTGCGGCTGCCGTCGGCCTCGCGCACCCAGACGCCGGATTGCTCCAGCCGGGTCAGTGCTTCGTCCACCTCTTGGGCGTCGCTGGAGGGCAGGTACCACTGCTGGGTGTAGCCGATGACCCGGCTGCGGGTGTCGGGGCTGTCCAGCCACTTGAGCTGGATGCGCCCGGCCACGATGGCGTCTTCGACGTCGTGCACGGAGTAGGAGATATCGTCGGCGAGGTCCATCACCTGGGCCTCCAGGCAAGACCGGCGCTCCGCGGCGCCTTCGCGCAGCCAGTTGAACACGGGAAGGTCGTCTTCGTAGGCGCCGAACTTGCTGGTGCGCTTGCCGTGGATCACCGGCGCGTCGTCGGCGGACCACGGGTATTTGCAGGCCGCGTCCAGGCTGGCCCGGGTCAGGTTCAGCCCGGCCGGGGATCCGTCCGGGCGCAGGATCTTGGGCTCCAGCCGGGTCAGCAGCCGCAGGGTCTGGGCGTTGCCTTCGAAACCGCCGATGGCGTGGGCCGCGGCGTTGAGTGCGGTCTCCCCGTTGTGGCCGAACGGGGGATGGCCCAGGTCGTGGGACAGGCAGGCGGCGTCCACCACGTCGGGGTCGCAGCCCAGGGTACGGCCCAGTTCGCGGCCGACCTGGGCCACTTCCAGGCTGTGCGTCAGCCGGGTCCGCACAAAGTCGTCCGTGTCCGGGGACACCACCTGGGTCTTGGCGCCCAGCCGCCGCAGTGCCGACGAGTGCAGAACCCGGGCCCGGTCGCGTTCGAACTGCGTGCGGTAGGTGCTCTTCGGCTCCTCTGTGTACCAGCGTTCCTGGTCGAACTCCGTGTAGCCCGGCGTGGGCGGGGCCGGGCGCCCGGTGCGTACCTTAGCCACCGGAGACGTCCAGTTCAGCGGCGGCGATCATGGCCTTGTGGTCCGCGTTCAGCTCCCGGCTGGAAAGCCAGCCGTCGGGCAGCGCCGTGCGTTTGGGCGAACCGGCCCGGCCGCGCGGGCCCTCGGCGTCCGCCCCCGGGTAGGGAGCGTCGGCATCCAGTTCGGCCAGCAGTTCGCGCAGCACCTCGAGGGTGGGCACCTGGGCCAGCGCGGCACGCAGCTCGCCGCCCACCGAGTATCCCTTGAAGTACCAGGCCACGTGCTTGCGGATGTCCCGCAGGGCCTTGCCCTCGTCCTCGAAGTAATCCACCAGCAGCTCGGCATGCCGGTAGAAGCTGTCCGCGACGTCCTTCAACCCCGGCCGGAAGCGCCTGTCGGTTCCTTCGAAGGCGGCCTGCAGGTCCCCGAACAGCCACGGGCGGCCTTGGCAACCGCGTCCGACGACGACGCCGTCCACTCCCGTTTGTTGCACCATCCGCACCGCATCCTCGGCGCTCCAGATGTCTCCGTTGCCCAGCACCGGGATGTCCGGCAGGGCTTCCCGCAGTTCCGCGATCGCGTTCCAGTCGGCCTTGCCCGAGTAGAACTGGCTGGCGGTGCGGCCGTGCAGCGCCACGGCCGCCACCCCGGCGTCGCGGGCGATCTTGCCGGCCTCGATGAAGGTCAGGTGCTCGTCGTCGATCCCCTTGCGCATCTTGATGGTCAGCGGGACGTCGCCCTTGGCGGCTTCGCGGGTCGCCGCCTGGACGATCGCGGTAAACAGTTCGGTCTTCCAGGGCAGCGCCGAGCCGCCGCCGCGGCGCGTGACCTTCGGCACCGGGCAGCCGAAGTTCAGGTCGATGTGGTCGGCGCGGTCTTCCTCCACCAGCAGGCGGACGGCGGCGCCGACGGTTTTGGGATCCACGCCGTAGAGCTGGACGGACCGCACGTCCTCGTCCTCATCGTGCGAGATGATCCGCATGGACTCCCGGTTGCGTTCGACCAGCGCGCGGGACGTGACCATTTCCGCCACATACAGGCCACCGCCGTACTGGCGGCAGAGCCGGCGGAACGCCTTGTTGGTGATGCCGGCCATGGGTGCCAGCACCACCGGGGTGTCGACGGTTATCGGGCCGAGTTTGAGCGGCGGAAGCTCGAGCTTGGCGCCCGATTCGGGGGCAGCGGTAAGTGTCACCCCACCATTCTCTCAAAACCGGGCAAATCCGTCCGCCGGCACCGGCGCCTGTGGACTAACGGCCCCGGTCCGCCGCGCCGCCGTTCCTCCGCGTCGCCGGGGTTCGTCCGCGTCCGCGGGACAGCCGGGCCGAGCGCCGGCCTTGGGGCGCAGCAGGCCGCCTGCCTGCCGCGCGCTGGCCGTCAGGCGCGCAGCAGGCCGCCGAGCGCGCTGTCCGTGAAGTGTTCGAGCAGGTCCTGCGGGTCCCGGTACACCTCTGCCGCACCGGCGTGGAGCAGGGTCGCAGCGGGGGTCCCGCCGCATTCGAGGCCGATGCACGGAATCCCGAGGTCTCCGGCCGCCTGGACATCCCACACGGCATCGCCCACGAAAACGGTGTCTGCCGGATGCAGGCCCGCCGCGTCCAGGGCCGCCTGCAGGATGTCCGGCGCCGGTTTGCTGTTCTCCGCGTCCGCGGAGCTGGTGGCGGCGGTGATGGACCCGTCGGCGTCGATCACTCGGCGCAACACTTCCAGCTCCGTTCCCTCGGCGGAAGAGGCCAGCACGACGGCCAATCCCTCCTCGGCGGACCGGCGCACCAGCTCACGGGCACCGTCGAAGCGGCGCAGGGAAGGCCAAAAGGTGGAGAAGACGGTTCCGTGGGCGGCCTTGAGGTCCTCGTCCCGGGACTGGTCGCGGTCCTCGTCGAGCAGCTGCGCGATGAGCCTGCCGCCGCCCATTCCCACGCAACGGTGGATGGCCGCCATCGGGACGTCGAGACCCGCCTGCCGGAAGGCCTGCCACCAGGCCAGCACGTGCAGGTAGTTCGAGTCCACCAGCGTCCCGTCCACGTCAAACAGCACGCCCTTCATGAGCACTCCTCCCGACGACGGCGATGGTTCTTTCGGCACCGGCCCGGGCACGGCGCCAATGTGTGCAGTCTAGCCGCTCGGGTCGCCGGGCCTGCCGTGGCCGGCCGCGGCTTCCGCCCCGGGGTCCCGCACGCCTGCGTCGACATCCGCGGCGGCCACGTCAGGCCCCCGTACCCCCGCGTCGGGATCGCCGGCGGCTCCGGCCATGAGGTGCCGGGGGCCTGACCGCTCCCCCGCCGCCACCGGACCACGGATGCCGGTGGCCTTGACCACCAGCACCGCAATCAACGTGGTGATCGGGATGGCCAGGACCAGGCCGATGGATCCGACCAGGGTGCGCACAATCTCCTCGGCCAGTTCCCCGCTGGTCAACGTGGCGAACAGCGGCCGGTCGTGCAGCGACACCAGGATCAGTACCGGAAGGGACGCGCCGGCGTAGGCGAAGGCAATGGTGTAGACGGTGGAGGCGATGTGGTCCCGCCCCACGCGCATGGCCCCGGTGAACAGGCGCCTGGCAGAGGCACCGGGAGCCAGTTCGTACATCTCCCACACCGCCGACGACTGGGTGATGGTGACGTCGTTGAGCACGCCCAGTCCGGAGATGATCAACCCGCACATGATCAGCCCGGAGACGGAGAGGCTGCCGCCCAGATTGATCAGCTGGTAGGTGTAGTCGTCGTCCACGCCGGTCAGGTAGGCGGCGTCGGTGGCCCAGGCCGCCAGCAGGGCGGTCACGCCCAGGCCGAACAGGGTGCCCAGCAATGCGGTGGACGTGCGGGCGGAGAATCCGTGGGCGAAGTAGAGCACCCCGACCATGATGACCACCGAGCCGATGAGCGCCAGCAGCAGCGGCGGCTTGCCTTCCATGAGGCCCGGCAGGATGAACTGCGCCAGGACCAGGAAACCGCCCGCCAGTCCGAGCATCGCGCGGAAGCCGCGCCAGCGGGCCACGGCCACCACGACCAGGGCGTAAAGCACGGCCAGCAGCACCATGGGGACGCTGCGCACGAAGTCCACGAAGACGTAGGCCCCCTCCTGCCCGCCCATGACGCCGGAGAGATTCAGGTAGCGGATGGTGTCGCCGGCCTCGACGCCGCGCGAGGCCGCGATCTCCGGCGTGATCTCCACGGGCAGCGGCGAGCCGCCGGCGTCGGGCTGGGTGTAGGCGACCAGGCACTCCTGTGCTTCCATGCCGGCGTCCACCGCCGCCTGCGAGGTGGGGCAGTCTTCCAGCTCCACCCTCTGCACGGTGCCGACGTCGAACGTCACCCCGGGCGCCGCGGCATAGGGATCGGGGACATCGGCTCCGGCTCCGTCCCCGGAGGGCCAGAGCAGGATCATGCCCACCAGGGTCAGGACGGTGACCGGCAACAGGATGGCCGCCAGGAGCAGGTTGGCCCGCCGCCGCGCGGCGAGTGCGGCGGCGCCGGGCGTGGAAGTCCCGTGGCTGTGGCTGTGCCCCATCCGTCAGTCGCTGACGATGGAGGTTTCCGGACCCAGCTGGCGCGCGAGACCGGAGTCCAGCAGCGGCTGCAGCACGGCCAGCACAGCGGTCATCGAGTCGTCCACCTCCAGCTGCACCGGGTACTGCGCCACCAGCATGGCCAGCAGCGCCCGCACCGCGGCCTCGGCGTCCTCGGCCGGCAGCGCGGTGTCGTATCCCAGCAGCACGTCCGCCGGGGCGTCCGTGCGCTCGTGCGTGTAGCTGACGGCGAAAGCCTGGATGGTGCCGCCGTCGGACTTGGGCGCGCTGCGCAGCACCACCGCTCCGCCGGCCCCCGCGCTCTCGCTCAGCAGCATCTGCTGGGCGCGTCCCACGGTCATGTCCGCGCGGTCCCACACGTGCACCGAGTTGTAGAAGTCGGCCACGGCCCGGGTCAGTTCCACCGACCCGGTGGCCGCCTCCTCCAGTTGCGGACCGGTTTCCCCGAGGTCGGGCAGCGGCAGCGCGCCGGGCGAGATCAGCACCACGCGCGAGCTCTGGATCTGGGTCAGGCCGGCGGCCCGGGCGAAGGCGGCGCCGGAGGTGTCCGGCTCCACCTTCGCCCGCAGCTTCCGCACGCCCGAGGGCGCGTGCTCGGCCTCGGCGCGAAGCCGTGACAGCAGGTCACGGGCGACCCCGGCGCCGCGGTGGTCGCGGGCAACCTCGACGTACACCCACAGCCGGTCCGGATGCAGGCTGGTTTCGTACACGGTGCCGGCGGCAACGGCTATCCCCTGGTCTTCGGCAACGATGCACCGCGACCACGGCTGGTCGGCGGACGGGCGGAGCATGGCACGGAAGTGACCTGCCTGGCCGGTTTCCGGGTCGCCCCAGATCTCCAGCAGGGCCAGGTCATCGTCCTCGCGCCAGTCACGGTAGGTCAGCTGGGCCATGGTTCTCCTTTAGGGGTGGGCTGCCCTGATCGGGCGGCCGGACGGTTGCCGCAGCGGCTGCGGACGCGCGGTCCGCGGCCGGTTCAGGCTCCGATCAGGCGGGCTGCCAAATATGCTTCGACCTTGTCCAGGGAGACCCGTTCCTGGGCCATCGAGTCACGTTCACGGATGGTCACCGCCTGGTCCTCGAGCGTGTCGAAGTCCACCGTGATGCAGAACGGCGTGCCGATCTCGTCCTGCCGGCGGTAGCGGCGGCCGATGGCACCGGCGTCGTCGAAGTCGATGTTCCAGTTCTTGCGCAGCGCCTCCCCCAGCTCCTTGGCCTTGGGCGAGAGGTCCTCGTTGCGGGACAGCGGCAGCACGGCGGCCTTGACCGGGGCCAACCGCGGGTCCAGCCGCAGCACCGTGCGCTTGTCCACGCCGCCCTTGGCGTTCGGCGCCTCGTCCTCGTTATACGCGTCCACCAAAAAGGCCATGAAGGACCGCGTGAGCCCGGCGGCCGGCTCGATCACGTACGGGGTGTAGCGCTCGTTGGTGGCCTGGTTGAAGTAGCTCAGGTCGGTGCCGGAGTGCTTGGAGTGGGTGGACAGGTCAAAGTCCGTCCGGTTGGCGATGCCTTCCAGCTCGCCCCATTCCGAGCCCTGGAAGCCGAAGCGGTATTCGACGTCGGTGGTGCCCTTGGAGTAATGGCTCAGCTTGTCCAGCGGGTGCTCGAAGAGGCGGAGGTTGTCGCGTTTGATGCCCAGGTCCACGTACCACTGCAGCCGGGCGTCGATCCAGTACCGGTGCCACTCTTCGTCCGTCCCGGGCTCCACGAAGAATTCCATTTCCATCTGCTCGAACTCGCGGGTGCGGAAGATGAAGTTGCCCGGGGTGATCTCGTTGCGGAAGCTCTTGCCGATCTGGCCGATGCCGAACGGCGGCTTCTTCCGCGAGGTGGTCAGGACATTGTTGAAGTTCACGAAGATGCCCTGCGCGGTCTCCGGGCGCAGGTAGTGCATGCCTTCTTCCTGGGCGACCGGGCCCAAAAAGGTCTTCAACAGGCCGGAGAATTCCTGGGGTTCGGTCCACTCGCCCTTGGTGCCGCAGTTGACGCAGGCGATGTCCTTCAGCCCGTTTTCCGGGGCGCGGCCCTTTTTCTCCTCGTACTCTTCTTCGAGGTGGTCGGCGCGGTAGCGCTTGTGGCAGTTCAGGCACTCCACCAGCGGGTCGGAAAAGACGTCCACGTGGCCGGACGCTTCCCAGACCTGGCGCGGCAGGATGACCGAAGAATCCAGTCCGACCACGTCGTCACGGCCGCGGACCATCGTCTGCCACCACTGGCGCTTGATGTTTTCCTTCAGCTCGACGCCGAGCGGCCCGTAATCCCATGCGGAGCGGGATCCACCGTAAATTTCACCAGCCTGGAACACGAAGCCGCGGCGCTTGGCCAGCGAAATAATCGAATCGAGGGCTGATTTGGCTGCTGCCATGAGGTGGTTCTCCGTATCTCTCCAGGGCCGCTGGGTGCGGTCCGAGGGTTGTCATGGCACAGATCCGCCCGGCTGCTGCAGGCACGGATCGGCGCATAGCGAAGCTACAACGTTAGCCTACCGAAAACGGGAACCCGAACCCGAACCGCGCGGATGCATCGACAGGCATCAGGCATGATGGTTCCATGGCTTCCGACGATATCCATGACGTGCCGATCCGCGACGAGATGATCCGGCTGGGCCAGCTGCTGAAGCTGGCCAACCTCGCCGACGACGGGATCCAGGCCAAGGAGTTCGTCGAGAACGGACTGGTCCAGGTCAACGGCGACATCGAAACGCGCCGCGGCCGGCAATTGCACGCCGGCGATACGGTCAGCTGCAACGGCCAAACGGTGCGGGTCAGCCGCGACTGACCCGCACGGGCCGTTTGCTACTTCCCCTGCAGCACCTTGTAGGTCAGGAACTCCTTCACATGCGCCAGTTCCTGGGCGTTGATGCCGTGGCCGATGCCGGGGTAGAGGACCTTGGTCAGGTCCACATGCTCGTTCGTCCAGGCGTGGGTGAACTCGATCTTGTCCGGGGTGATGACCTGGTCCGCTTGGTCCCGGCCCCAGAAGAGCGGGGGCTTGATCGCCTTGACCGCATCGTCGCGGAAGAAATCGTTGCCCGCGGCCGGCACGGCGAATCCGGACAGGCCGACCACCGCGGCGATTTCCTCCGGGCGGTGCCGCAGCACCGAGGTGGCCACCGCCATGCCCATGGAAAAGCCCAGCACCGAAACGCTGCTGTGCATGTCCTTGACTCCGTCCAGCCAGGACACCACGTCGCTGACGGCCTTCGTGACCTTGTCCACGGAAAAGTCCGGCTCGTGCATCAGGGGGAACCAGGTGAAGCCTGGCCCCATCGCCACCGGCGCGCGCACCGCCGCCACGGTGAATTCCTCCGGCAGTCCGGGCACCAGGCCCATCAGGTCCTGCTCGTGGGATCCGTAGCCGTGGAAGAGCACCAGCAGGGGCGTCCCCGCCCGCTCCTGTTCGGGTTTGGACCAGGCAACGACGGGCTGATAAGCAGTTTCAGTCATGAGTTCCATGATGGCACAAAGAGCCCATTGCTTGAAAGTTCAATCTTCTTAAGGTGTCGGATCTCCCAGGGCCCGGGCACCCGAGCCGGTGCCGGGGAGGGTGCCGCCCGCGGGCTGGCCGGCCCCGCCGCTCCGTTCGACGGGCGCCGTCAGCCCGGCGACGAACCGCTTGCTTCGACGGGCGCCGTCAGCTCGGCGACGAACCGCTTGCTTCGACGTGCGCCGTCAGCTCGGCGACGAACCGTTCCGGATACTCCACGTGCGGCGAATGTCCGCAGTTGTCGAGCAGCACCTCGGTGAAGCGCCCGCCGTTGGCCGCATACTTTTCCAGCACCGCCCGGGTCTGCGCGACCATCGGCTGCGGCGGGGCCGCCTCCTCCCCCGGCCAGCCGGGCACCAGACCGGCCTTGCCGAGGCAGTTCAGGTCGAAGAATGAAGCATCGGAAACGATCGCATCGCTGTCGCCGCGGATCCAGAGGATATCCGGCTTGACTGCCAGGTCAACAAGGCCGCTGGCGTCGAAGACCCCCGGCGCCATCGTGTTCAGCACCCCCTTGCGTCCGGGAGCGAAGCCGGGCCAGTTCGGCGAGGGGACGGAATCGCCCGGATAGTTGTCGCGGCCGGTCTTGGTGCTGAGCATCGATTCGACCCAGATGCGTTCGTAGGGCGACTGGAACCCGGCGTGCACATAGGTCGAGCGGTAGACCGACAGCGGCGAGGCAGGCGCGTCGCCGCTGGTGTCCCTGGCTGCCAACCGCGCCACGAAGTCGGGGTTGGCGCCCCCGCCGCCGGTGCCGGCGTCGTCCCCGGTGAGCCTGCGCCCCTCCGGTCCAGCCGTCCCGCCGAAGCCGTACGGCGAGACCGGAGCCTGGAGCGTCAGGCTGCTGACCGGATGCTCCAGCGCGTATTGCATCACCACGCCACCGCCCATGCTCCACCCCACCAGGTGCGCGGGCGCCAGTTGCAGGGTTTCCAGCGTGGCATGAAGATCGTCCGAAAAGTCACGCAGCCCGCGGGCGGCGTCCACCGGCGCCGGGTCCGTCTGGCCGAAACCCCGCAGGTCCACCGCGAGCACGCGGTAGTCGGCCGGCAGCGCCTGCATCGCCTCCTGCCAGAACAGCGCGGAGGAAACATTCCCATGCACCAGGACCACCGGCGTGCCGTCGGGCCGGTCGCCGTCGCGCTCAAGGATGTTCACCGTCAGCCGCTCCGTCGGCACACGCCGCGCCACGATTCCCGCCAGCAATTCCATCCCTGCTCCTCGAGGTCGAGGCGGCCGCCGTTGGCCGCGTCAAGCACACAGTAGTCGGTAAACCGAGCGCTGACCATCACTTCCTGAAAGGTGATTCAGCTATTGGTTCCCACCGCCTGTGCATCCCCGCGCCTTCTTGGGAGAATGTACTTGTGAGTAACTTGTCCCTTCCCGAAACACAAGCGCCCATCGCCGCGGCCCGCCATCCTTGGAGCCGTTTCGTTGCCCTGGGTGATTCGTTCACTGAAGGCATCGGCGACCCGGACCCCGGGAGCCCGGGCGGACACCGCGGATGGGCCGACCGCGTGGCCGAGGAACTCGCCCGCGGCCACCATGACTTCGCCTACGCGAACCTCGCGATCCGCGGCCGCCTGCTGCAGCAAATCATCGATGAACAGGTCGAACCGGCCCTGGCTCTGCAGCCGGACCTCATTTCGATTTGCGCGGGCGGCAATGATGTGATCCGGCCGGGCGGCGACCCGGACGCCCTGGCGGAGAAGTTCGACCGCGCCGTCACCCGGCTGGCAGCGTCGCAAGCCACCATCGTCCTGTTTACCGCGCCCGACATCGGCGACACGCCCGTCATCGGCAGTGTCCGCGGCAAGGCCGCCATCTACAACGAGAACCTGCGCACGGTGGCGGCACGCCATAACGCCGTCGTGGCCGACATGTGGGCGCTGCGCCAGCTGAAGGCACCGCAGATGTGGGCGCCTGACAGGCTGCATTTCTCCCCGCTGGGGCACCACACCATCGCGGCCATGGTGCTGGACGCCCTCAACGTGGAGCATTCGCTGCAGCCCGAGACGCCCAAACCCTTGCCACCTAAGAACTGGCGCACCGCCCGCACCGAGGACCTGGTGTGGGCCCGCCAGCACCTGGTCCCGTGGGTCCTGCGCCGGGTCCGCCACCAGTCCTCGGGCGACGGGATCCTGCCCAAGCGGCCGGCCGCCGACCCCTTCTTCGGTCCGGGCATGCCTCCCGGCGCGGCCGGGTAACAGGAGCAGCCGGTGCAGCAGCCGAGTCCCCAGGAGATCCGCCGTCACCGGCTGCGGGCACAGCGGCTGTGGGACAGCCCCCGGGACGACGCCGCCTCCGCCTTGCGCTGGCTGCTCGCCTTCCAGTCCCAGGAATATGCCTATGCCCGCTGGTCGCTGGCGCAGCGCTGCGGCGGACCGGCACGGGACAACGCTGCAGAGGTGGATGCGGCGATCGTCGGCGGACGCATTCTGCGCACGCACGTCCTGCGGCCCACCTGGCACTTCGTGGCGGCCGCGGACCTGCGCTGGCTGATGCTGCTCTCCGGCCCCCGCCTCAAGGCAGGGAACAAGGGCCGGGACCGGCAGCTGGGACTGGATGAGGCAACGGTGGCGCGCAGCAACGACGTGCTGGCCGCGGCCGTCGCCGGAGGCCGGCACCTGACCCGGGACGAGCTCGCCGCCCGGCTCGCCCACGCGGCGCTGCTCAAGGACGACGGCGCGAGGCTGAACGGAGCGACGCTGCGCGGGCAGCGGCTGGGGCATCTTGTGTTCCATGCGGAGATGGACCGGGTGCTGGTGAACGGGCCTCCGCGGACCGCCGCGTCGGGCGCCGTGCAGCAGACGTACGCGGCCTTCGACGAGCGGGTACCGCCGCTGGCCGCGGACTTCGACCGCGACGCGGCGCTGGCCCAACTGACCGGGCGGTACTTCACCAGCCGCGGACCGGCCACCTTGAAGGACTGTTCCGACTGGTCCAAACTGCCTCAGGCGGACCTCAAGCGCGGCCTCGAAGCCGGGGGCCGAGACGGACTGGAAGTGTTCGAAACCGAGGGGCAACAGCTCTGGTACTCCCCCGCCGCCGGGACGATCGGCGGCGCCGCTGCGGCGGCGGGCGACGGACACCCGCGGGCGGACCTGATTCAGTGTTACGACGAATACGTCATGGGTTACACCAAGACCCGCGGCTATCTGGGCGGCAGCGCGCCGGCGGCGCCGGGCGGCGACGTGCCGATCCACGTGCTGCTGTTGGACGGACGGATGGCCGGCAACTGGAGACACGTCCTAGGGCCCGGCTCCGCCGAGCTGCGGCTCAAGCCGCTGCGGGTCTTGACCGAGCCGGAGCGGCAGGCCGTGGACGAGGCGGTGGAACGGTACGCGGCCTTCCTGCGGCGGCCGGTATCGCTCGAACTGACCTGACGCTCCGCTCCCCCTGATCGGGCGCAGCGGTGGGAATGGGCGCGGACGGCGGGCACCGACGTCGTACCGAGGCCGCTGTCACGCGGGCGGAAAAGTCAGGCGGGCGCGAAGAACGCCTCGGTGAGGGCCTCGTGCAGCTGGTGGATGTCGGTGAGGAAACCGTCGTGGCCCAGCGGCGTCTCGATGGTGTGGACCTTGACCGCCCCGGGCAACGCCTCGGCCAGCTGCCGCGACTGTTCGGGGAAGTACAGGCGATCGGAATCCACCGCGGCGACGAAGAACTGCGTGTCGGTGAGGCCGCCGAGCGACTGCTCCAGCGAGCCCCGGCCCCGGGCAACGTCGTGGCTGATGAGGGCCTCGGTGAGCAGGATGTAGCTGTTGGCGTCGAAGCGCGCGACGAGCTTGTCCGCCTGGTAGTCGAGGTAGCTTTCCACGGCATAGCGGCCACGGGCGGACGGCGTGATGCCGCCGTACGGCTGCTCCTCCGCCTGCGGCTTACGGCCGAACCTGTACTCCAGCTCCGGCTCCGAGCGGTAGTTGATGTGCGCGATCCGCCGGGCGATACCCAGTCCCGCCTCGGGAGCGGGGCCCCCGTAATAGTCGCCGCCGGAGAAGTGCGGGTCCAGCCGGATGGCCGCGACCTGCGCCTGCGCGAAGGCAATCTGTTCGGCGGTGCTCGCGGCGCCGCACGCCAGGACGGCGCACCGGGCCGTCCGCTCCGGGAACGTGGCAGCCCATTCAAGCGCGCGGGCGCCACCCATCGACCCGCCGAGCACCGTGTGCCAGCGCCGGATCCCCAGCGCGTCGGCCAGCCGCGCCTCGGCCCGGACCGAATCGCGGATCGTGACGAACGGGAAGCGTGAACCCCACGGCGTCCCGTCCGGAGCCGGCGACGAGGGACCGGTGGAGCCGTAGCAGCCGCCAATCATGTTGGCGGCCACGACGAAATAGCGCTCCGTGTCGATCGTGGCACCGGGGCCTACCAGGTCGTCCCACCAGCCGTCCTCGTCCGAGTAGCCGCGTGCGACATGCGTGCTGCCGGTCAGGGCGTGCTGGATCAGGACGGCGTTGGACGCGTCCGCATTCAGGGTGCCCCAGGTTTCAAAGGCGAGGACCACCTCGGGCAGATAGCCGCCGGCTTCCAGCTCCAGCGCACCAACCGGCATCCGGCGCAGGATGCCGTCGGTCGCCTGTTCCACCAGTTCCTGCGGTTGCACTATCGTCACGCTGCGCTCTACCTGCTTGCCTAGTCGTCCGCACCCTTGGCGGCACGGAAACCAGCCTCCAGGTCGGCGATGATGTCGTTGACGTTCTCGATGCCCACCGACAGCCGGACCAGACCGTCGGTCACCCCGGCCGCGACCCGTTCCGCGGCCGAGAGCTGGGCATGGGTGGTCGACGCCGGGTGGATCACCAGCGAGCGCACATCGCCCAGGTTGGCCACGTGGGAGTGCAGTTCAAGGCCGTCCACAAAGCGCTTCCCGGCCTCGATGCCGCCCTTGATTTGGAACGCGACGATGGCGCCGGTCCCCTTCGGGCCGTACTTGCGGCCGCGCTCATACCAGGGGCTGGAGGGCAGGCCGAGGTACGCGACCGAGGCAACGTCGTCGTGCTCTTCCAGGAATTCCGCCACCCTCTGCGCGTTGGCCACATGGCGCTCCACGCGCAGGCTCAGCGTCTCCAGCCCCTGGGCGATCAGGAATGCATTGAACGGCGAGATGGCGGACCCCAGGTCGCGCAGCAACTGCACCCGGGCCTTGAGGATGTAGGCCAGGTTGGCGCCCAGAGCGCCGCTGACGCCGAGGTCGCGGGCGAAGACCAGCCCGTTGTACGTGTCGTCCGGCGTGTTGAATCCCGGGAACTTTTCGGGGTCGGCGGCGAAATCGAACGTGCCGGCGTCGACGATCACGCCGCCGATCGCCGTCCCGTGGCCGCCGAGGTACTTGGTGGCCGAGTGGAGCACGATGTCGGCCCCCCACTCGATCGGACGGATCAGGTACGGGGTGGACAAGGTGTTGTCAACGATCAGCGGCACGCCGTTTTCGTGGGCGATGGCGCTGACCGACTCCAGGTCCAGCACGTCCTGGCGCGGGTTGGAGACGACCTCGCCGAAGAACGCCTTGGTGTTCGGCTTGACGGCATCGCGCCACTGCTGCAGGTTGTCCGGATCCTCGACGAAGGTGACCTCGATGCCGAACTTGGGCAGCGTGGTGCGCAGCAGGTTGTAGGTGCCGCCGTACAGGCTGGGGCTGGCCACGATGTGGTCGCCGGCCTCGGCCAGGTTGAGGATGGAGAACGTCGACGCGGCCTGGCCCGAAGCAAGCAGCAGGGCGCCGACGCCGCCCTCCAGGTTGGCGATCCGGGTCTCGACCGCTTCCTGGGTGGGGTTGCCGATCCTGGTGTAGATAGGTGCCAGTTCAGACAGGGCGAACCGGTCGGCCGCGCTCTGCGCGCTGGGGAACACGAATGACGTGGTCTGGTAGATCGGCAGTGCGCGGGCGCCCGTGGCGGCGTCCGGCTCCTGCCCTGCGTGAATCTGACGGGTTTCAAAGGACCAATCGACGTTGGACATGGTGCAACTCCTTCACTGGAAGGGGCCATCCGGGATCCGGCCGTGCCGGCATGTCTGTCCCGGGTGTGACCCGCGCTTGCGCACCGCCTTATGGCGGCTGCCTGGTCTTCACCCGGGGCACCCCACCGCGGTTGGAGGGTTGCCGGCCAGCAAACCGGGGTTTTGCGCTGGCACTCATGACCTGCCTCCAGTCTCCGCAGACAAGCCGGCGGCCGCAACAATATGACACCTTATGACTGGGCACCGGTCTCCGGACCGCCTGTCCGACCGTCCGCTTGTCACCGTTGCCGGCGCGTGCCAGCGAGGCGGAATTGCTGCCCGGGAAAGCCGCGTTCCGCAGGAGCCGCAAGTTCAGTGACTTAGGTCACCCTAAGTCGAGAGCGGGTTCACAAAGTGCCAAGATAATGCCATGCGCTTCGACCATGTTTCTTATGCTGCTGAACCCGACGGTCTGGCTGCCACCTCAGAGCGGATCTCCAAAGCCCTGGGCATCGACGCCGTCAAGGGCGGGGTTCACCCTCGCTTCGGCACCCGCAATATGATCTTCCCCCTCACGGACCACCATTACCTGGAGGTCGTGGAGGTGCTCGACCACCCCGCATCCGACAAGGCCCCCTTTGGCCAGGCCGTGCGGGCGCGGTCGGAAGCCGGCGGCGGCTGGATGGGCTGGTGCGTGGCGGTCGACGACCTGACCCCGTTCGAAGAACGGCTGGGCCGCCACGCGGTTCCCGGCAACCGCAAGTTCCCGGATGGGCAGGAACTGAGCTGGCAGCAGATCGGGATTAAGGGCCTCATCGCCGACCCGCAGGTGCCCTACATGTTGCGCTGGGACGACGGCACCGAACCGCTGCACCCGTCCAACGCCCGCCCCGCCACGGTCAAGCTGATCGGCCTGACCATCGCCGGCTCTTCCGAGCGGGTGGCGGACTGGCTGGGCACGCCTGTTGACGGCCTGCTGGACGACGTCAAGGTCGCCTGGACGGCACCGAACGGTACGCCGGGCATCCTGTCCGTCCGCTTCGAAACCGCCAACGGGATCGTCGAACTCTGAGTTCTCCCGGCATCGCTCCGTTTCGGGCGTCCGCTCCGCGTTATAGAAGGAGCAGACGCCCGAAACGGAGCTTTTGAGTGCACAAGCCCTCCAGATCGTCCTGCTGGGCATGCGCTTCGCGTGGACCGCTACCTCGGCTTTCCCGCCCTGCAGGCCACCCGGATTCTTGCTCTGGCCGGCCGGTTCTTTGCCACCGGGAAAGTCAAACCGCGTGAAACGGGTTTTCGCCTTCGCCAATCCCGCCTCGCAGTCGCCGGGCGAATCCTACTCCCGGGCTCTGATGTACCTGAACCACTTCCCGGAGCCGTTACTGCAGTACCCTGTCTTCGATCCGCAGGGAGTTCGTGTCGGCATCGTCGACTTCTACTGGGAACAATTTCGTCTTGCCGGCGAATTCGATGGTGCAGGAAAATACTCCCGAAACGAGTACCTTCGGAGCCGTAGTCCCGCCGCCGTAGTGGAGGCGGAAAAGAGGCGGGAGGACCGCATTCGGGCGACGGGGGCGGGAATGGTTCGCTGGATGTGGGACGCGCTCCAGCCCACAGGTACCGACACACCACTGGGTATCGTCCGGTCCCTTTCCATGGCGGGCCTTCCCCAGGACAGGTGGAACAACTCGTGGACGGGCACGTAGCGGTCAATTCTCCCCAGCACCACTCCTGACTTGGGGGCGGGCCGTTGCTCCGGTTTGGGCTGCGGCTCTGGGAAACAGCAGGAGCACGCGCCCCAGGCAAAGCTCCAATGATGGCCGGCTACGTGCCGATGGCCGGCAACTCTTTTGTGCCCGCTACGAGCCGATGCCGATGGCCGGCCCCAGCAGCGTGTAACCGACGAAGCCGGCAATATCCAGCAGGGCGTGCGCCACCACCAGCGGCATCACCCGCTTCACCTTCGTATAGGCGTAGCCGAAGATCAGGCCCATGAGGAAGTTCCCGATGCCCGGCCCGATGCCCTGGTAGAGGTGATAGGTCCCGCGCAGGGCGGCGCTGACGAAGATCGCGGACCAGATGCCCCAGCCGAACCTCGCGAAGCGGTTGAAGAGGTAGCCCACCATGACCACCTCTTCGAGGACCGCATGCCGCAGCGCGGACAGGACCAACACCGGAACCGTCCACCAGTATTCGTCCAGGGCCGCCGGGACAATGGCGGTGGTGATACCCAGGGCCCGGCCTGCGGCATAAACGCCCAGCGTCCCGACACCGATCACCAGCGCGAGCAAAAAGCCCAGGCCGAAGTCCAGCCGCGGCCGGGAAAACGTGAACCCGATCGCGCGGAAGGCCGACCGGCCGGGAACGGTCATCAAGAACAGCACCAGGGCCACCGGCACAAGCGCAAAGACGATGCCGAGCATTTGGTACACGAAATCGAAGAGTTCCCGCTCGTTCAGCACCGGGTTCAGCGTGGTCGTCTGCGAGGCCAGCGGAGCGCGGGTTATTTTTTCCAGCAGGTTCACCACGGCGTAGACCGCCGACTGCCCGAGCGAGAGTCCCAGGACGATCAATACCTCTGCCCGGTAGTACCTGACCGTGCGCCGCGTGCCCTCGGCGGCGACCTTCTGCTTGTCCATAGCCTCCATCTTGCCAACAGAACCGCGGGAGTCGTCGGCCTGGGACGCTTCCGTTCCGTGCGCGGCTGCTCCCGTGGCCCGCGTCGGCGCCGGGAACGCTTGGCTGCTACAAGTCCAGCAGCAGGCGCCGGCCCTTGCATCGCGACACGCAGATCATCATGGTGTCTCCGGCCTCGCGCTCGTCGTCGGACAGCAGCGAGTCACGGTGATCGATCTCACCACCCAAAACGGGGGTTTGATAGAAACCGGCAAAGGGCAAGTAGCGTAATGACCGCCAGGAATCGCGTGGCTAGTAATCAGGTTGCAAGGTTTCCGTCCGATCCATTTTTAGAAGGCTGGCTGCCAGCACATGCACTCCTGTACTGATGTGCTCGGCGTCTGTCCACTCTTCCGGGCAATGGCTTCGGCCGTTGTGAGACGGGATGAAGATCATTCCAGCAGGGCAGCGGGCTGCCAGGTGCGCAGCGTCGTGACCGGCGCCACTGGGCATGGGCATCCAGGGGAGCCCGAGGTCATCGAGTGCTGATGCCGTCACGTTTTGTACTGATGCGTTCGTCGGCACGACAGGAGTTTCCGCCGCCCAGTCGAGGAGTGCTTCTACTCCGCTTTCGGCGCTTTGCCGAAGGATTTCATCGGCTACCCTTCTCCGCACACCAGAGAGCCAGATTTGGTTGTCGCTGCGGAATTCTGCCATCAGCGTTGTTCGACCCGGAATCACGTTTCCAGAACCTGCTTCAACAAGCAGGTTGCCGCTGGTCGCGACCGCGTGGACAGGTGCTTCGCAGGCCTCCCGTTCGACGGCCAGGACGGCCTTGGCTGCAGCGACCAATGCATCCCGCCGGTCATCCATGTTACGAGTGCCGGCATGATCCGATCTGCCGAGAAAGGTGGCGAGCAGCGTGTGCACGCCAACGATTGAGGTAACAATTCCTACATCGATTCCCTTCTGCTCAAGGATCGGGCCTTGCTCCACATGCAGTTCGAGGTACCCGTGCAGTTCGTTTTGCGCCCACGAGCGTGCAAGCATGCCGTTTGGATCCAAGCCGAAGTGTGCCACCGCGTCACCCAGTCTGTTGCCAACTGAGTCTGTACGGTTCAGATCTTCTGTTTTGAGCACGCCTGCCGCTGCCCGACTGCCGAGGCAATATCCACCGTAGGGGTTTGCTTCTTCGCCCAGAAAGTCGACGACCAGCAAATCATGATTGAGCATCGTGGAAGTCTCGCGGAAGCGGCGCGCAGCTTCGATGCCTCCAAGCACTCCGACGATCCCGTCGAATCGTCCGCCTCCCACTACAGTGTCGGTGTGTGAACCGGTGACCAGCGGCGGCCCGGGATGGCGCCCTCGGAGACGGCCAATGACGTTGCCGGCAGGATCCACAGTGACTTCCAGACCGGCGTCCCGCATGCGGGATTGTACCCAGATGCGGGACGCCGAATAAGGATCGCTGAAGACCGGGCGGCTCCACCCAGGTGAGTCAGATTCCCGTATCTGTGAGAGCGCTGTCAGATCGTCCCATAGGCGTTCTTGGACCGGCTCCAGCGATGCCGCATCCTGCATGTTTCTCCTCCTAAGGCGGCGTTTTAGGCACTTACCCTTGCGGCTGCCGTCTGTTCACCGGGCGGGGGGGAAGGGCCTGGTGTGAGATGAAGGGCTGTGGTGCCTGCGGCAACAGAAGTGCCCGCCTACAAATCAAGCAGCAGGCGCTGGCCCTTGCACCGGGAGACGCAGATCATCATGGTGTCTCCGGCCTCGCGTTCGTCGTCGGAGAGCAGCGAGTCACGATGGTCGATTTCGCCGCCCAGCACAGGGGTTTCGCAGGTGCCGCAGATTCCCTCCCGGCAGGAGCTCAAAGGGGCGATCCCGACCGACTCAAGGGCCTGCAGGATGGTTTCATCCGAGCCCACCGGGACCTCCGTCCCATCGGCCAGTTCAACGATGAAGGCCGCATTGCCGCCCACGGGCACAGGCGGGTTATCGCCGGTGGCGGTGAAGCGCTCACAATGAAAACGCGCAGGGACTTCCCACCCGTCGGCAATCGCCTGGATGACATTTAGCAACGGCCCGGGACCGCAGGCGTAAACGTGTGTTTCCGAGGGTAGGTCCCCCAACAGCTCTGCCAACGGGTAAAAGCCGCTTTCGTCATCCGCGTGAATATGGATGTCTCCCCCAAGCGACTGGATCTCATCGAGAAACGCCATCGACGAGCGACTCCGCCCCAGATAGAGCAGACGCCATGGGACTCCAAGGGCGGCGGCCTCGCGGATCATCGGCAGGATGGGGGTAATGCCAATGCCGCCGGCGATGAAGACATAGCTCCCGGCAGGTTCCAGGACGAAATTGTTGCGCGGTCCCCGAACCTGAATTTTGGTCCCCGGCCTCAGCATCTCGTGCACGTAGGCCGAGCCGCCGCGCCCGTCGGGTTCGCGGAGTATGCCCAGCCGCCAGGCAGCACGGTTCGTCCGCTCAGAGCAGAGCGAGTATTGGCGCAAGAGGCCGTTGGGAAGGAGGACGTCCACATGGGAGCCGGCGTCCCACTCCGGCAGATCCTCACCCAGCGGATGTTCCAACTGCAGGGAGACTACACAGTTGGACTCCTGCCGGATTGACCGAACTTCGACGTCAAAAAATTCTTCATTCATGATTGCCCTCACGGTGGGTATCAGGCTGCTGCCGGTTCGGCGAGAACAGAGGCCAGGAAGGCCTTGGTGCGATCGTTCTTCGGGTTGGTAATTACCTCGCGGGCCGGCCCCTGCTCCACTACGTAGCCGTCCGCCATAAACACCACCCGGTCCGCGACGTCCCGGGCAAAATGCATCTCGTGCGTCACCACGACCATCGTCATGCCGGAGTTGGCCAGGTCCTTCATCACCTTCAGGACCTCACCCACCAACTCCGGGTCAAGAGCCGAGGTCGGCTCGTCAAAGAGCATCAGCCGCGGCTCCATGCACAGGGCGCGCGCGATGGCCACCCGCTGTTGCTGGCCGCCGGAGAGCTGCCTCGGGTAAGCCTCGGCTTTTTCCGCCAGACCTACTTTTTCCAACAGTCCCATCGCCCGGGCCACGGCCGTGGCTTTCTTTTCCTTTCGGACCAGCCGTGGTGCCTCGATCAGGTTCTCCAACACCGTCATGTGGGGGAACAAGTTGAACTGCTGGAAGACCATTCCCACTTCGGTACGGCTGCTGCAAATGTCGTTGTGGCTCTGTTCGTAGAGCTTGTTGCCTTTAAGGTCGTAACCCACGATCTTGCCGTTCACCCACATGCGGCCGCCGTCGACCGTTTCCAAATGGTTAATGCAGCGCAGGAAGGTACTCTTACCGGATCCCGAGGGGCCGATCAGGCAGACCACTTCCCCCGGCTGCACCTCCAAATCAATGCCCTTCAATACCTGATTGGAACCGAAGTTCTTGCAGATCGCGTTGGCCCTCACCATCGGTTCAACGCCGTGGGTAACCGTCATTTCTTGCCGCCTTTCAAGGAGAGCGCGTCATGGGTGGCGAAAAACCGCTTCAACTGCTGCAGCGGCGTCGGCGGCAGGTTCCGCTGGTTGCCGCGGGCAAATCGCCGCTCCAGGTAGTACTGGCCGATGGTCAGGACCGAGGTAATCAACAGGTACCAGAGGCTTGCGACGATCAGCAGCGGGACGGTCTCGAAGGTCCGCGCGTAAATAATCTGCGCCGAGTACAAGAGCTCCGGCACCGAGATCACGCTGACCAACGCCGTGGTCTTGAGCATGCCGATGGTTTCGTTGCCAGTGGGCGGGATAATGACGCGCATTGCCTGGGGCAGCACCACCCGCCGCATGGTCTGCATGCGGGTGATACCCAGGGCCTCGGCTGCCTCTGTCTGCCCGTGGTCAACCGACAGTATGCCCGCCCGGACGATCTCGGACATGTAGGCGCCTTGGTTCAGGCCAAGCCCCAGGATCGCTGCAGTCATGGGTGTGATCAACTGGTTTGCGTCCAGTTCAATGCCCGGGATGCCGAGAGTGATAACCGGGTACAGCGCAGCCAGGTTGAACCAGAACAGCAGCTGCACCAGCACCGGCGTGCCCCGGAAAAAGTTCACGTACGCAAACGCGGCACTACGCACCACCGGATTGACGGAGAGCCGCATGACTGCGAAGACGACCCCGAGCACGATGCCGATGGCCATGCTGATCGCCGTCAGGCCAAGCGTGACGAGAATGCCGCGGCCGATGGACACGTCGCGCAGGTACAGGCCCACGACGTCCCATCCGAAGTTGGGGTTCGTCATCACGGATCGTAATAGCAGCCCGGCGATCACGATGATGACGGCTGCGGACAGCCACCGACCGGGATGCTTTGCCTTGACGACGGTGTAACCATCGCCGGCAGGGGCTGCTTGCTCGTTGCGGGTAGTCACGGCAGTCATGCGGATGCTTCCTCTCCGCTACTTGTTGTCGAGGGCTTCGGACGTGATCAGAACCGACTCCGGGAGGGCCCACTTGGCGCGCATTTCCTCGTAGTAGTCGCTGTCCAGAATGCCTCGGGTGGCCTCAGTAACTGCTTCCTGCAGCCCGCCGTCCTTGGCTAGTGCGATGCCGGTGGGAATCGGGTCGTAGTCCTCACCGGCGGCCAACTCGAATTTATCCCCGGCTTCCTTTGCCTGGTAGGCCAAGGAAACGCTGTCTGCGACCACGGCGTCTACGCGGCCGGAAGTCAGGGCAAGGTTGGCGTCCGTCTGCCCGGGAAAGTTCTGAATGGTGATGGGTTCCTTGCCCGCTGCCGTGCATTCCTTGGAGAATTCGGGCAGGTACTCCATGGATTGGATCGATCCCTTTTGGCCGGCGATCTTCTTGCCGCACATGCTCATGGGATTCATGGAGATCTTCTGGGGGTTCCCGGGAAGGACGGCGACGCCGGAGCCCCCGTTGAGGTACGGCACGAAGTCAACAATTTTCTCGCGTTCCGGGGTGATCGAAAAGGTCGACATGGCCATGTCATACTTTCCGGAGGCCAAGCCCGGCAGGATGGTGTCGAAGGTCGCGGGCACGTGTTCAATCTCCAAGCCCAGGGCAGCACCGATTGCGTCCGAGAAGTCGACGTCGTAGCCGATCATGGTCTTGTTATCCGTGTCGTAGTACTCGAACGGCGCGTAGGTCGGGTCGGAGGCAACGCGCAGGGTTCCGGCGGCCCGGATCTCCTCCGGCAGCAAGTCTCTGGCCGCCTCGTTGAGGGCCACAGCATCCGAGGAAGCATTGGAGCCGCCCGGAGCAGCGGAACCAGCAGGTTCCGGCACGGCCTGGGACGCGTTGGTGCAGGCAGCCAGTGACAGGGCCAGCAGGACTGAACCGGCGAGGACGGTTGATCGGGGGGCGCGTTGACGTGAATGACGCATGGATTTTCCTTTCGAAGTCCGGACAGCGTTGTCCGGTTTTGGATATCCGCACTGACCAGGAGACGGTCAGTGCCTCGGTGCTTCAATTTCGGGTGCTACGTGCAGCATGTAGTTGCCGAGCGAGACGAGTGCGGGCCTGCGCAGGATGGCCACCATGCCATTCACCGGGGCGGTGTAGGTTTGCGGCGGCCGCTGCAGGTCATCGATGGCATGGACCCGTGCAACCGGGTCACCGGCCCGGACCCGCTGGCCCAGTTCCACCAGGGGTTCGAATAGCCCGGCAGTGGTGGCCATCACTGGGGAATCGGGCACCAACTCCAGCCAGACGGGTTCGGCTGCTTCCACGGCTGCCGGTTGCAGGACGGTGTCGTACTGTGCCGGCATGATTCCCACGTGGGCCAGCAGCGAGCGTACGCCGCGCCGCCCGCCCGCCAAGACGCCCGGATGTATCGTGCCTCCCCCGCCGAGTTCGGTGGAAAGCGTCAGTGCACCCGCGTCGTCGCCGGCGGAACTGAGCGAACCAGGTTCAAGCCGGGGTGGCACGGCTATCGCATAGGGCAATCCCATCGCCCGAGCCGCGGCCACTTTCCGCGCCCACGCCTGCTCGTCCGGGCCCCGGTACAAAAACATGCTTGGCAGGTAGGTGGAATTGGACCCGCCCGAATGCAGGTCGATCACAACGTCGGCTAGCGGCAGCAGCGTCCCGGCGATCAGGTCGGCAACTTGGTCGGTGGGTCCCCCGCGCCGCCCGCCCGGGTAACTACGGTTGAGGTTCCCCCCATCGATCGGCGACACCCTTGTACCGGCACGCACCGCCGGCGCGTTCGCCGCCGGCACGATGATCACCGTCCCGTTCACGTCCTCGGGCTCCAAAGAACGGATCAGTTCGTGCAACACGACTTGGCCTTCATACTCATCGCCATGCGTGCCGGCGACCAGCAGCGCCGTCGGTCCCGGCCCCGAAGAAATCACTGCCAGGGGAACCGGGATCAGCCCGTTGTCATGGACGTTGTCTGAATGCGACAAACCGGCAAAACCCAACTGCTTGCCGGGCCTGCCAAGCTCGATCCCATTTAGGGCATGATCCGTGATGCGCCGGGCAGCGTCGACGCTGCCACCGGCCGTCAAGGGACCCACCGCAGCACCTTGGCCTTTCGCGGGGCGAGGGTGATGACCTGGACGGCGGATTCTCCCGCCGCGAGCGAGAGCCGGATAGTCTCCGCGTCCTCTCCTTCGACGATGAACACATCGCCGGCCCGCAACCAGCGTTTCCACGGGCCGTCCTCGGCGGCGACCAGCGCCTCGCCGGCCAGTCCGGTCACCAGCAGCTGCTCGCCGGGCCCGCGCTGCAGCGTGCCGGTGTAGTTGCCGGTGTAGCGACGGCTGTCGGAAGCGATGTAGTTCTCATCGGCTTCAAGTGCGACGGCGGGCTCGGGGCCGGATTCATCCAGTTCCACCGTCCAGCGCCACGGGTCGCCGCGCTCGGCCGAATCCGGGCATGCCGCCAGGATCTTGGCACCCGAGTCCGCCGAAGTCTCCGCGCCGAGGGCGTTTGCCCTGATCAGCATCCACATGCCGGCGCCTAGGCCGTCACGGGAGCAACCGGCTCCCGGCGGGCGGCCGAACCCATCGCGGACTTGGCCTGCTGCTCCTTCTTGATCAGCGCGGCCAGGATGCGCCGCGCCTTCGCGACCCCGCCGTCCTGGGCGATCAGGACATCGAACTCGCCCTCGGGCCGGGTCTGCATCCCGATCTCCTGGGCCTCCAGCGCGGATGCGTCCTCGTCCAGTACGGTGGCCAAACCGACCCGGAGGTCCTCGGTCGCCTGCTCGTTGTCGACGGCGAAGTTGCGGCTGAAGGCGTAGTAGTACCAGGAATTGTGCTGGTCGATGGGCGTGATCCCGTTGAGGACCTTGATCAGGAAGCCCTCTTCGCGCGGCTTGCCCTCCCCGGTGATGCCGGAGTGCAGGACGTGCAGGTTGGGCACGAAGAACTCGGTGCAGTGGAAGCGGTCGAACAGCCCGCGGGCGTCCATGGTTTCGGCATAGAGCGGCGGCGCTTCGACCGAGGGCATCAGGCGGTCGACGCTGACCACGTTGCCCTCGACCTCCACGGTGATGCCGTGTTCGTAGATGTAGTCGTCGCCCACGGTGGTCTTGTGCAGGAAGGACTCGTGGGTCAGGTCCAGCAGGTTGTCGTGGATCAGGTCGGCCCGGCACTTGAAGTGGTACGAATGGGTGACGGTGGCCCACTCGGGGTCCACCATCCAGTGGGTGTCCGGGACATCGGCCGGGTCGGCCAGTTCCGGATCGCCGGTCCACACCCAGATCCATCCGTCCTGCTCCACCACGGGGTATTTGCGCACCTTCGCGCGCTCCGGGATCGAGGACTGGGCCGGCACCTTGGTGCACATGCCGTCCGGGCCGTAGGTGAAACCGTGGTAGCCGCACTCCACCGAATCTCCGATCGTGCGGCCTTCCGAGAGCGGGAAGGCACGGTGCGCGCAGCGGTCCGCAAGGGCAATGGCTTCGTTGTCCTGGGTCCGGAACAGGACGATCGGCTGCTCGCAGATGACCCGCCGCACCGGCTTGCGGGTGACCTCCGTCGACCACGCCGCCACGTACCAAGTGTTCAGCACATACATTTTAAGGTTCTCCTCCAACAGGTGTGTATACACTGTATTCAGAGCCGCAATGTGACGTCAAGCACTTTCAGCTAAACGTTGGCAAGTTACGCGTTTCGCCGCTTTTGCCTCGAAATCCATGTCCTGCCCGGCGGCAGGACTATAAAGTGCACTCAATGAAACCCAAAAGGAGGCCATCGTGGCTGCGATACCGAATGATGTGAGGCCGCTGGCGCTCCGGGTCCACGAGCAGCTGAGTGCCGACATCATCAGCGGAACCATCCAGGCGGGTTCGGCCCTGGCCCAGGAGTCCGTGGCGGCGCAATACGGTGTCTCCCGCACCCCTGTCCGGGACGCGCTCACCCAGTTGACGCTGGAAGGGCTGACCACCCTCGTCCCGGGCAAGGGTTATATCGTCAACCGGCTCGACGAGCGTGAGATCGAGAACGTCTTCAAGGTGCGCTATGCCCTGGAATCACTCGCGGTCCGGGACGCCATCGGGTCCTACACGCCGCAGCAGCTCGTGCGGCTCGGCGGCCTCGTGGACGAGACGGAAATCGTCGACCCGCAGGACAGCGGTGAACTCTTCCGGTTGGGCAGGGCCTTCCATCTGGCCCTGATCGAACCCTCGGACAACGACTACCTGCGCGGCGTGATCTCCTCCATCTGGAACCATCCCATCCAGCACCGGATCACGTTGACGTACCGGCAGGGACCGGAGCACCAGGCCAAGGTCATCCACGATCACCGCAGCATCCTACAGGCACTGAAGGACCATGACGCCGAGCGTGCCGTCGAGGTCCTTGCCCACTGCCATGACGTGAAAGACCCCAACCGCTACGAACATATCGGCTGAGGACCGCTCCCGGCCTTCAGGATCCGGAGCGGGCCGGACCCGGCCTGCAGGATCCCGGGGCGGGCCGCACGCCCTAGGCCCCCACGGCCGAGCGCACGCCCGCCCGCCACACCGCGGCGGTCAGGGGCATGCCGGGTCGGTAGGCGAGGTGCGTGGCCGACGGGGCGTTGAGCAGGTGCAGGTCGGCCCGATGGCCGACGGCGAGGGAACCCACGGCACGCTGGCCCTCGGCATCGACCCCGGCATGCCGCCCGAGCGCCAGCGCCCCGCCATAGGTGGCGGCCCGGACCGCCTCGTGCACGCTGAGTCCCATCTGCAGGACGGCGGTGGTGACGCAGAAGTTCATGGAACTCGTGAACGAGGTCCCCGGGTTGCAGTTGGACGCCAGGGCGATTTCCACGCCGGCATCGAGCAGTTGCCGGCCGGGCGCCAGCGGCTGGCGGGTGGACAGGTCGCAGGCCGGCAGGCAGGTGGCCACGGTGCCGCGCTCCCCCGTGCCGCTGGCCCGGTCCCAGCCGGCCCAGCTGCCGGCGAGCGCGGCGACGTCGTCGTCGTGCAAATAGTTGACGTGGTCCACGCTGGCTGCCCCGAATTCCACGGCCAGCCGCACGCCGGGACCTTCACCCAGCTGGTTGCCGTGCACGCGCAGTCCGAGGCCGGCGTCCCGGCAGGCCGCCAGCACCCGGCGCGACTGGGCCTCGGTGAAGGCCCCGCGTTCGCAGAACACGTCGGCCCACTGCACGTACGGCCTTACCGCCGCGAGCATGTCCCCGCAGACCAGGTCGGTGTAGTCGTCGGCGTCGATGCCGGCCGGCACCAGGTGTGCCCCGAGGTAGGTGACCTCGTCGGCCACGGTGGACGCGATGCGGGCGCTGCGGGCCTCCTGCTCCACGTCCAGGCCGTAGCCGGTCTTGGTCTCCAGGTAGGTGGTGCCGCCGGCGGCCGCCTCCGCCACCCGGGCCAGCAGCAGGCGCGTGAGGTCGTAGTCGCTGGCCTCGCGGGTGGCGCCGGTGGTGACGGCGATCCCGCCGGCCTGGTAGGACTGGCCGGCCATCCGTGCCTCGAACTCGGCGGTGCGGTCTCCGGCAAAGACCAGGTGCGTGTGCGAATCCACCCAGCCCGGCAACACGGCCCGCCCGCCGGCGTCGAACTGTTCGTCGGCATCGGGGGCCTGCGCCGCGGGCCCGAGCCAGGAGATGCGCTCCCCCTCGATGATCACCGCGGCGTCGTGCAGCACGGAGTCCGCGCCGCGGGCCGGGTCCTGCGTGTGCAGTTCGCCGATGTTGGTGACGACAGTGCTCATTCAAACTCCTTCAGGGCGTCGGCCAGCAGCTCGGCCGGCCAACCCAGGCGCCGGTGGCGGCCGTTGACGGCCAGCAGGTCACCGGCAACGACGACGGCGGAAACGTCCGCTGCGCTGGCGCTCAGCGGCAGTTGCCCGGGCTTTGAGCCTACCGTGCGCACGCTGCCGGGGTTCACGGCCATCAGGTCGCAGGCCATTCCGACGGCGATGCCGGCCACCGGGGTGCCCATGGCGGCGGCGGCTCCGGCGGACACCGAATCCAGCAGCTCGGCCGGTGCAAACCGGCCGCGCTGGCCGCTGGCCAGCCGTTCGCCGTGTTCCAGCGCCCGCATCTCCAGCCAGGGGTCGATGACGGCGTGCTGGTCGGTGCCGACGGCGATCCGGGCGCCGGCGTCCGCCAGCTCCCGGGCCGGGCCGATGCCGTCGGCGAGATCGGCTTCCGTGGTCGGGCACATCACCACGGTGGCACCGGCTTCCCCGAGCAGCGCGATGTCCCCCGCGGTCAGGTGCGTGGCGTGGACGGCGCTCAGGCGTGGCGACAGCAGCCCGTGCCGGGCCAGCAGGCCGGCCGGCGTCACCCCGTAGGCGGCCAGGCAGGCCTCATTCTCGGCCGGCTGCTCGGAGAGATGGATGTGCAGCGGCAGGCCCTCGGGCAGGTGCTCGGCGATGAGCGGCAGCGCGGCCTCGGGCACCCCGCGGACCGAGTGCAGGGCGGCGCCCACCGTGATCCGCGCCGGGTCGAACCGGTCCGCGACCACGCGGCGCAGCGAGTCGAGCCGGGCCAGCCAGGCCTGCACGTCGCCGTCGCCGAAGCGCTGCTGCTCCGGCGCCAGCGGGACGCCGATGCCGCCGGCCAGGTAGCAGGTGTCCAGCAGGGTCAGCCGGATGCCGGCCGCCTCGGCGGCCCGGCACAGCGCCAGTTCCATCGCGTGCCCGCCGTACCCGGGGGTCTCCGGATCATCGCCTGTCGGACCGGATAGGTGCCCGCCGCGGCTCCCGCCGGCAGCGCTTCCGGCCCCGTACGGGCTGCCGTCCGGGCGGTGGTGGACGTAGTGGAACTCCGCCACGCTGCTGAAGCCGGCCGCCACCATCTCCGCGAACACCGCCGTCGCCAGGCGCTCGTAGTTCTCCGGGGTCAGCGTCCCGGCCGCGCGGTACATCTGCTCCCGCCAGGTCCAGAAGTCGCCCCGGCCGGCGTGGGTGCGGCCCCGCAGCACCCGGTGGAATGCGTGCGAGTGCGCGTTGGCGGCGGCGGGAAAGACCACCCCGTCGAGCACCAGCACGCCGTCAGCCGGGTCGGGCCGGGGCGCCGTGCCCACCTGCGTGATCGTCCCGGCGTCGTCGCAGCCCAGCAGGACTCCCTCGGCCACGCCGGCCGGGCCCAGCCAGGCGCGCTCGCACCAGATGCCGCTCACAGCAGTGCCTCGAGCACGTCCGCCAAGGCTTCCGCGCCGGCGTCCGCGTCCCAGGGCTCCACGTATTCCTCCGGGGAGTGCGAGATGCCGGAGGGGTTTTTCACGAACAACATGCCGGACGGCACCCGCGAGGCCAGCACGCCGGCGTCGTGCCCGGCACCGGTGGCCAGCACCGGCGCGCCGGGCAGGGCGTTCTCCAGCTGGCGCTGCAACGCGGAGTCGAAGTGCACGGTTCCGCTGTAGGACTCTTCCGTCAGCGACACGGAGCAGCCCTCGAAGGCGGCGATCTTCTGGGCCTTGCCGTGGATGGCCTCGACCAGGTGCGCGGTGACGGCGTCGTCCGGGTGCCGGGCGTCCAGCCACAGGTCCACCCGCGAGGCGATCACGTTGGTGCCGCCGGGCACCGGCTGGAGGCGGCCGACCGTGGCGCGGGCGTCGGGCTGCTTGGCCGCGGCCTGCTGTACGGCCAGGATGATCTGCGCCGCGGCGACCATCGGGTCGGCACGGTCGGCCATCAGCGTGGTGCCGGCATGGTTGCCCTGGCCGGTGACGCTGATCCGCCACCGCCCGTGGCCGAGGATGGAACTGCCGACGGCGATGGTCGGGCCGTCCTCGCCCAGGCCGCGGCCCTGCTCCACATGCAGCTCGATGAAGTCGCCGATCCGCGCCAGCGCCTCCTCGTCGCGCCCCAGATGCGCAGGATCCAGCCCGTTGGCCCGGGCGACGTCGGCGAACGTGTCGCCGCTCTCGTCGCGCAGGTTCCGGGCCTTGTCCGGATCGATGGCGCCGGCCAGCAGCCGCGAGCCCAGGCAGGCCACACCGAAGCGCGATCCTTCTTCTTCCGGGAAGACCGTGACGGCCAGCGGCCGGTTCGGCTCGACGCCGCGCTCCTTGAGGAGGTCCACGGCGGCGAGCGCGGAGGCGACGCCCAGCGGCCCGTCGAAGGCGCCGCCGCCGGGAACCGAATCCAGATGGCTGCCGGTGACCAGGGCGCCGGGCTGCGGCTCGCCCCACCACGCCCAGATGATGCCGTTGCGGTCCGTCTCCACGCCCAGCCCGCGGCGTTGGGCCTGTTCGATGAACCAGTCGCGCAGGCCCAGTTCCGCGCTGGAATAGACCGGCCGCGAGTACCCGCCGCGTTGCGCGTCACGGCCGACGTCGGCAATGGATTCCAGGAGGGAGGACACAGTTTCCATCTGCGCCTACTTGCCCATCGGGATGTGGATGCCCCGTTCGGCCGCGACCTCGACGGCGCGGTCGTAGCCGGCGTCCACGTGGCGGATCACGCCCATCCCCGGATCGTTGGTCAGCAGCCGCTCCAGCTTCTGCGCCGCCAGTTCGGTGCCGTCCGCCACCGACACCTGGCCGGCGTGGATGGAGCGGCCGATGCCGACGCCGCCGCCGTGGTGGATGGACACCCAGGTGGCCCCGGAGCTCGCGGCGGTCAAGGCGTTCAACAGCGGCCAGTCCGCGATGGCGTCCGAGCCGTCGGCCATCGCCTCGGTCTCCCGGTACGGCGAGGCGACGGAGCCGGAGTCCAGGTGGTCGCGGCCGATCACGATCGGCGCCGAGACCTTGCCCTCGGCCACCAGCCGGTTGAAGAGCAGCCCGGCCTGGTGGCGCTCGCCGTAGCCCAGCCAGCAGATGCGCGCCGGCAGCCCCTCGAACTCCACCCGCTCGGCCGCGGCATCCAGCCACCGGTGCAGGTGCTCGTTCTCCGGGAACAGTTCCTTCAGGGCGGCGTCGGTCACCTCGATGTCCTTCGGGTCGCCGGAGAGCGCCACCCAGCGGAACGGGCCCAGTCCCTCGCAGAACAGCGGCCGGATGTAGGCCGGGACGAAGCCCGGGAACTCGAAGGCGCGCTCGTAGCCGCCCTTGCGTGCCTCGTCGCGGATCGAGTTGCCGTAGTCGAACACCTCGGCCCCGGCGTCCTGGAACTCGACCATGGCCTGCACGTGCCGGGCCATGGACGCCTGCGCCTTCTTGGTGAAGCCGACCGGATCGGCCTGGGCCTCGCGCTGCCAATCCGCCACGGAAATGCCTTCCGGCAGGTACGACAGCGGATCGTGGGCCGAGGTCTGGTCGGTGACCACGTCCACGGTGATCTCGCCGGCCCGGTGCCGGCGCAGGATCTCGGGGAACACCTCCGCCGCGTTGCCCACGTAGCCCACCGACCAGCCGCGGCCTTCTTCCTTGGCCTTCATGGCCTTCGCGACGGCGGTGTCCAGGTCGGTCTCCACCTCGTCCAGGTAGCGTTTGCCCACGCGGCGGCGGAGCCGGGCCTCGTCCACGTCCACGATCAGGCAGGCGCCGTCGTTGAGGGTGACCGCCAGCGGCTGGGCTCCGCCCATGCCGCCGCAGCCGCCGGTCAGCGTCAGCGTTCCGGCCAGCGTGGGCGACGCGGTCTTGCCGGCCTCGTGCAGCTTGGCGCCGACGGCGGCGAAGGTCTCGAAGGTGCCCTGCAGGATTCCCTGGGTGCCGATGTAGATCCAGGACCCGGCCGTCATCTGGCCGTACATCATCAGCCCTTCGGCCTCCAGGCGGCGGAATTCCGGCCAGTTGGCCCAGTCGCCCACCAGGTTCGAGTTGGCGAGGAGCACGCGCGGGGCCCAGGGGTTGGTGCGCAGCACGCCCACGGGCTTGCCGGACTGGACCAGCAGCGTCTCGTCGTCTTCGAGTTCCGCCAGCGTCTTGACGATCGCGTCGTAGGCTTCCCAGGAGCGTGCGGCGCGGCCGGTGCCGCCGTAGACCACCAGGTCCTCGGGGCGTTCCGCCACTTCGGGATCCAGGTTGTTCATTAGCATCCGGAGCGGAGCCTCGGTCTGCCAGCTCTTGGCGGTGAGGGTGGTGCCCCGGGAAGCCCGGATGCGGCGGGAAGGGTCGTGCTGGGTGAACGTCATCGTCATGCCCTTTCTGGCGTGGAGGTACTTCTCTGGTTATGTTCTTCGGTCCCATTGGCCGCCGAGCCCTCCGGCGCGGCGAAGAGCGTGCCGGCCTGTTCGGCCAGCAGCAGCCCGAATTTTTCGGCGGCCTCTGCCGTGGTGCGGTAGCTGGGCGCGACGATGCTCACCGCGGCAACCACCTTGTCGCCGGCGAAGACGGGGGCCGCGACGGCGGTGACGTCGGCCTCCACGCTGTCCGCCTGCACGGTGTACCCGCCCCGGCCAACCTGTCCGCTGAGGGCCGCCCCGGCCGCGCTGCCCGCCATCGGGAAGGTCCGGCCCACCCAATTCACGTGCCGCACGGTATGGGTGCCCTCTTCGATGGCTATGTACAGCCCGTGGTCGTTGCCGGCGGTCACGCTCAGGTACGCCGACTCCCCGGTCTGGTCCACCAGGCTCCGCAGGACCTCCCGGCCCGCATCCACCAGCGACTCGTGGCTGAGCGCCTGGACACCCAACTGCACCATCCGGAAGCCCGGCCGGTAGAGCGCGTTGTCGCGTTTCGCTGCGAACCCGTTGGCTTCCAGCGTGCGCAGCAGGCGCAACGCGGTCGACGCCGACAGGCCCACCGCCTTGGCCGCATCGGCGAGCTTGACGCCGTCGTGCTCGCAGACGATGCGAAGCAGCGCCAGGGTGCGGTCCGCCGCCCTGGTCGTAGGATCCGCTGCCGTTCCTGACGCCATGCCTGCTCCTCGGTAACCATCCAATGTTGCAGCCAGTAAAACATCAATTTCATGCAGCGGCAAGGAATAAGCAAAAAACCCTTGACCCCGGCAGCACGGATGGGTAGCTTCAGGTAGCAAGCCACGCTCGTTTTACTGATCGAAACAGGTATGCCGCGTACCGGCAGAAACAAGGAGATCCTGATGCGCCCATTGATGTCCGCGGCCACCGCGCCCCGCCGCCCCCTGCTGGCCACCGCCTCGGCTGCGGTGCTGGCCGGCGCCCTCCTGCTGACCGGGTGCGGCTCCGGCAGTCCGTCCTCCACCGGCGGCGGAACGGAAACCGCAGGGGCGCCGGCAGACGCCAACCTGGACCAGGTGAGCCTGGGCCTGATCCCGATCGCGGACGTGGCGCCGGTTTACCTGGGCATGCAGGAGGGCTACTTCGAGGAGGAAGGCATCCAGCTGTCCATCCAGCTGGCCCAGGGCGGGGCGGCCATCGTTCCGGCGGTCATGACCGGCGAATACCAGTTCGGCTACTCCAACGTCATCTCGCTGCTGATCGCGCGGGACAAGGGGCTGCCGATCACGGTGGTCTCCAACGGCTCCAGCTCCACCAATGAGCCCGGGAAGGATGGGACCGAGGTGGCGGCCATGCCGGACAGCGGCATCGAGAGCGCCGCGGACCTGGTGGGCAAGACCGTCGCCGTCAACGCGCTGAACAACTTCGCCGACGTCACCATCCGGAACTCCGTGGAGCAGGCCGGCGGCGACCCGGACGCCGTCGACTTCGTCGAGATGCCGTACCCCAACATGCCCGCGGCACTGGAGCGCGGCGACGTGGACGCGGCCTGGACCACGGAACCGTTCCGCACGCAGATCCTGGACGCCGGCGGAAAGATCGTGGCCAGCCCGATGACCGACCTCGCCGACGACTTCGATTCGGCCTTCTACTTCGCCTCCGAGCAAACCCTGCAGGAGGACCCCGAGCTCGTTGAGCGCTTCCGCCGGGCGCTGGAGAAGTCTTTCCAGTTCGCCTCGGAGAACGAGGACGAGGTGCGCACGATCATCCAGGATTATGCCAAGGTCACGCCCGAATTGGCCGAGAAGATTGTGATCTCCCGCTGGTATCCGGAGGTCAACATGGAGGGCCTGCAAAAGCTGGGGTCCGCGGCCACCAAGTACGGCGTGCTGAAGAACGAGCCCGACTATGACGCACTGATCGCGGACTGATCCCCGCCCCTCCCACCCGCCACTCCCACCTTCACCCGCACCCGCACCCGAAAGGCACCATGTCCCAGCTCCAGACCGCCCCCGTCTCCGTCTCCGTCGGACCCCTCTCCCCCGCCGACGTCGTCGCCGTCGCCCGCCACGGCGCCGCCGTCGAACTCAGCGAGGAATCCCTGCAGGCCATGGCCGAATCCCGCAAGGTGATCGAGGCCCTGGTGGACGACGACGTGCCGCACTACGGGGTCAGCACCGGCTTCGGCGCCCTGGCCACCAAGCAGATCCCGGTGCAGCTGCGCACCCAGCTCCAGCGCAGCCTGATCCGCAGCCACGCGGCCTCCTCCGGGGCCGAGGTGGACCGGGAGGTGGTGCGCGGGCTGATGCTCAACCGGCTGGCGACGATGGCCACCGGCCGCACCGGCGTCCGCCCGCTGGTGGCCCAGGCCTACGCGGGCATCCTCAACGCCGGCATCACCCCGGTGATCGGCGAATACGGCTCCCTGGGCTGTTCCGGGGACCTCGCGCCGCTGGCCCACTGCGCACTCGCCCTGATGGGTGAGGGCCAGGTCCGCACCCAGGAAGGCGAGCTGGTGGCGGCCGCCGACGCACTGGCCGCCGCGGGCCTGGAGCCGGTGGAGCTGCGGGAGAAGGAAGGGCTGGCACTGATCAACGGCACCGACGGCATGCTGGGCATGCTGATCATGGCGTCGGCCGACCTGCACCGGCTGCTGAAGACCGCCGACCTCGCCGCGGCCATGAGCATCGAAGGTTTGCTCGGCACCGACTCCGTGCTGGCGGAGGACCTGCACGCGCTCCGGCCGCACCCCGGCCAGATCGCTGCGGCCGCCAACATGCGCACCGTCCTGGCCGGTTCCGTCCTGATCGCAGAGCAAAAGTCAGCCGGAGCCGATGCGCAGCACCGGTTCACCCGGGTCCAGGATGCGTACTCCCTGCGCTGCGCACCCCAGGTGCACGGCGCGGCGCGCGCCACGCTTGCCCATGTGGAATCGGTGGCCGGCTACGAGCTGGCCTCCGCCGTCGACAATCCCGTGGTCACCCCGGACGGCCGGGTGGAGTCCAACGGCAACTTCCACGGCGCCCCGGTCGGCTACGCGCTGGACTTCCTGGCCATCGCCGTGGCCGACCTTGCCTCGATGAGCGAACGGCGGACCGACCGGTTCCTGGACACCGCCCGCAGCCACGGCCTGAATGCTTTCCTGGCCGATGATCCGGGGGTGGACTCCGGGCATATGATCGCCCAGTACACCCAGGCCGGCATCGTCAGCGAGCTCAAGCGGCTCGCCAACCCGGCGTCGGTGGATTCCATCCCGTCCTCGGCCATGCAGGAGGACCATGTGTCCATGGGGTGGTCCGCGGGGCTGAAACTGCGCCGCGCCCTGGACGGGCTCACCCGGGTGCTGGCCATTGAACTGCTCACCAGTGCCCGCGCCCTGGACATGCGCGACGGCGGCGTGGAGACCTCCCGCAGCGCCCCGGCCGTCACCGCTGTGCGCCGGGAGATCCGCAAAACCGTCGCCGGTCCAGGCACCGACCGCTATCTCTCGCCGGAAATCGAGGCGGTCCGACTGCTGGTGGACAGCGGCGTGCTGGTGGACGCCGTCGAACAGGCGGCGGGCACGGCACTGAACTGATGCGTTCGGCATAGACTGGTGCCGGACAATCGCCGCGTCCGGCAGGCCGGACCGGATGCGGCGCAGGGACTCTGGGGGCCGGCACCGGGAGGACCTGCTGCATGGCCGCCAACACGCCCGAGGGACAGCCGAGCCGGCGCAGACTGCTGCAGCAGACGGTCCCCGTCCTGGCGGCCGGCATCGGGACCGGGGCGTTGGGCACGGCCGGGGCGGCCGCAGCAACCCGGCCGGATTCCGCACCGGATGACGAGCGGATTGCGCGCTTGGTGGCGGACCCGACGTCGGCCACCCACCGGGAGCTGCTGCAACTGCTGGCCCCGACAATCGCGGCTGCCGCCCAAACGGCGGCCAACGGGCGCGTCGATCCGCGCCAGGCCGGTTACGACGTCGTCCTGCTGCTGGGCCAGTCGAACATGCAGGGCTGCGGCCTCCCCTTCGATCCGGCCATCGACGTGGAGCTCGACGGGATCGACCAGCTGGCGGGTTCCGGCCCGTCCGCGGGCCGGGTCATCACGGCCAGCGAACCGCTCTGCCATGTCGCCAGTGTGTGGGTGGACGGCCGGCCCGCGGTGGGACCCGGCCTCGAATTCGCGCGGCAGCTGTGGCTGGCCCAGCCGGCCGGCCGCAAGGTGTTGCTGGTGCCCGCGGCCCTGGGCGGCACCTCGATCACGGGCAACGCCGACTACTCCTGGGATCCGGACAACAAGACTGCCCGAACGAACCTGTGCCACCGCGCGCTGGAGGCCGCCCGGCAGGCGCTCTCGCTGAATCCGCGCAACCGTTTGGCGGCGGTCCTGTGGCACCAGGGCGAGTCCGACGCGGTGCTGGGTGCCTCGGAGGGCTGGTACCGCCGCAAGTTGCTGCAGATTATTGATCTGGTCCGCGACGCGCTGGGGCCGGCGCCGTTCCTGATCGGCGGGATGGTGCCCGAATGGCTGCCCGATGACCGGCGGCGGCGCGGCATCGAGGCTGCGCACCGCTCCGTGGCGGCGCAGCGGTTGCGGACGGCGTTCGTGGCGGGCCCGTCCGGCGCCAGCCAGGATGCCGAACAGATCCATTACAGTGCCGCCGGCGCCCGCGAGCTCGGCCTGCGCTTCTACCGCGCCTTCGAGGCCGAAACCTCGGACCGGGCCCGGTAGCCGGGCCGAACTCGGTCGCCGGAGCCGGCGCGGCCGGGCTCGGCAGCCGGACCCGGCGGGCCAAGGGAGGGCGCCGCACCGCTGCGGGGTGCGCGGTTCAGGCCTGCCCGACCGCCCGCCGGGAGGCGACGAACGCCGCGACGCAGGCCTCGACGTCGTCGGCGCTATGAGCGGCCGAGAGCTGCACGCGGATCCGCGCTGCGCCCTTGGGCACCACCGGATAGCTGAAGGCGGTGACGTACACGCCGTGGGCGAGCATGGCCTCGGCCACCCGCCCGGCGAGGACCGCGTCGTGGAACATGACCGGGACGATCGGGTGCACGCCTTCGAGCAGATCGAACCCTTCCTCGGCCATCCGCCGGCGGAACAACGCCGTGTTGTCCTGCAGCCGCGACCGAAGGTCTGCCGAACCGCCCACCAGTTCCAGCGCCTTCAAGGTGGCGGCCACGATGGCCGGCGCGACGGAGTTGGAGAACAGGTACGGACGGGCCTTTTGCCGCAGCACGGTCACGATTTCGCGGCGGCCGGACACGTAACCGCCGGAGGCACCGCCGAGCGCCTTGCCGAAGGTCCCGGTGTAGATGTCCACCCTGTCAGCCACCCCGGCATGCTCCGGGGTGCCGGCACCGTTGGCCCCCATGAAGCCGACGGCGTGCGAGTCGTCGACCATCACCAGCGCGCCGTATTCTTCGGCCAGTTCGCAGATCCGTTCCAGCGGCGCCAGGTAACCGTCCATGGAGAACACGCCGTCGGTGACGATGACGGTCCGCCGTGCGCCGGCGCCGTCGTCCATTGCCGCAGCCTGTTGCAGCCGCTCCTGAAGTTCGGCCATGTCCCGATTGGCGTAGCGGAACCGCACCGCCTTGGACAACCGGATGCCGTCGATGATCGAGGCATGATTCAGCGCGTCCGAGATGATGGCGTCCTCCGGCCCGAACAAAGATTCAAAGACCCCGCCGTTGGCGTCGAAACAGGACGAGAACAGGATGGTGTCCTCGGTGCCCAGGAAGCGCGACACCTCCCGTTCCAGCTGCAGGTGGAGGTCCTGCGTGCCGCAGATAAACCGCACGCTGGCCATGCCGAACCCTCTCTCGTCCATGGCGGCCTTCGCGGTGGCGATGATGTCCGGATGGTCGGCCAACCCCAGGTAGTTGTTCGCGCAAAAGTTCAGCACCTCGCGGGTTGACCCGTCCTCCGGGCCGGCGGAGATGTGGCTGGACTGCGGGGTGGTGATGCGCCGTTCGGCCTTGAACAGTCCGGCGGCGCGGATCTCCTCCAGCTCCGAGACCAGCTGGTCCTTGAGTGTTCCGTACATGCTTCTCCTCCCTAGATCCGGGTCCAGTCCAGGACCACTTTGCCGCTTGTCCCCTGCCGGGCCGTCTCGAACCCGCGCTCCCATTCGGCGGCCGGCAGCACGTCGGTGATCACGGAGGAAATCGCCGCGTGCAGGGCCGGGCTGGAGGAGAGCATGGCGCTCATCGCGTACCAGGTTTCGAACATCTCGCGCCCGTAGATGCCCTTGAGCGTGAGCATGTGGGTGACCACCTTGGCCCAGTCGATGGTGATGTCTTCGGCCGGCAGCCCCAGCAGCGCGATCCGGCCGCCGTGGGTCATGTTGTCGATCATGGCCCGCAGTGCCGAGCCGCGGCCGGACATCTCCAGCCCGATGTCAAAACCTTCGACCAGTTCCAGTTGCCGTTGTGCGTCCGCCACCCGGGCGTGGCTGACGTCCACCACCATGTCGGCGCCCATGTGCTTGGCCAGCTCCAACCGTTCGGCGGACACGTCGGTGACGGCGATCTTGCGGGCGCCGGCGTGGCGTACTACCGCTATCGCCATCAGCCCGATGGGCCCGGCGCCGGTGATCAGCACGTCTTCACCGACCAGCGGAAAGCTCAGTGCCGTGTGCACGGCGTTGCCGAACGGATCGAAGATCGCGCCCAGTTCGGGCGTGACCGCCGGGTCGGTGTGCACCCACACATTGGTTTCGGGGATCACCACGAACTCGGCGAAGGCACCGTCACGCTGCACGCCGACGCTGACCGTGCGGATGCACATCTGCCGCCGGCCCGCGCGACAGTTCCGGCAGGTCCCGCAGACGATGTGGCCCTCCCCCGAGACCCGGTCGCCGATCTGCACGTCCTGCACGGCGCTGCCGGCGGCCACGACCTCGCCATAGAACTCGTGGCCGGGGATAAGCGGCGCCCGGACCGCCTCCGCGGCCCAGTCGTCCCAGGCCTGGATGTGCAGGTCGGTGCCGCAAATTCCCGTGGTGTGGACCTTGATCTTGACCTCGCCGGTGCCGGGTTCCGGTTCCGGACGGTCGACCAGCTCGAAGCCGGCCTGTGGGCCGGGCTTGTAGAGCGCCTTCACGCGGTGTCCTTTCGCTAAGCGGGCCGGCGCGTCCGGCCGCCCGGGCTGTGGCCCGGATCACTAGGCCAACTCTACGTAACTGTCTTGGCGAAGTGGAGCACGTCACAGTATCCGTCGCGTCAGGGGCAGGGTAGCTTTGCTCGCAACCGGCGGCCGCAGGGCATCCTCAAGTCACCGAATGCGAACCGGGCAGGCCGACCCCATAGGAACAGGAAACCGGTCCGGAGCCGCGTGCCGTGAAAGCCGGTGGAAAGGCCGCGGAAGCGCAGGCTAGACTGTGACCCCGGCCACAGGTGCGTGGCTGCGATCCGGTAAAAGGGGTTCTCCAGTGCCGCACCCAGCCCAGCCAGCGTCCCGGCCCGTGCAGGACCAGGCCTACGCCGCGCACGAGCGGCTGGATCCGATGCAGCTGTCCGCCGGGACCGGGAGCATCAGGGGGCTGCGCGCGGTGGTGCGCGACTCCTGGCAACGGTCCTTGCGGCACGCGGCGGATCCGGATCGGGCGCTGGCTCCACTGGTCATGGCCGCGGACGCGCTGGACGAGTTCCGCCGGAACCATCCGTTGTCCGCCATCATGCCGATCTTTGGCCGGCTGCTGGTGGAGCCCAGCCGCGACGCGGGGATGCTGGTGGCCGTGGGAGACCGGCACGGGCGGCTGCTCTGGGTGGACGGAGAGGCCCGCCTGAAAGACCGCGCCGAAGGCATGATGTTCATGCCCGGCACCGACTGGTCGGAGGCGACCGTGGGCACCAGCGCGCCCGGCACGTCGCTCGCGTTGGGCCGTGGAGTCCAAATCGCCGGTGCCGAGCACTTCAGCCGGGCGGTCCATTCATGGAACTGCACCGCCGTCCCCATCAAAGATCCCGAAACCGGCGCCGTCCTCGGCGTCGTGGATCTGACCGGCGGGGAGGAAGCGGCCGCGCCCCACACGCTGTCCTTGGTCCGGGCGGCGGTAGCGGCGGCCGAGGCAGAGCTGCGCATTCTCCGCCTCCAGGCAGCCGCCCGGCACGACCCGGGGACGCGGAGCCGGTCAGCACCTGCCGGCCCGATCACGCGGCGTCGGGGGACGCCGGCCCGTCCGGAGGGCGAATCCGGAACCCGCCCGAAGGCCGGTCTGCGCATCATGGGACGCGATCAGGGACTGTTGGAACTGGCCGGCCAGCGGATCGAGTTGTCGCAGCGGCACACGGAGATCCTCACCCTGCTGGCCCTGCATCCCGCCGGCCTGACGGCCGGGGAACTGGCGGACCAGCTCAACCCGCGGGCCCAGGGCGCTACTTTGCGCGCCGAGATGGTGCGGTTGCGCAAGCTGCTGGCCGGCATCAGCCCTGCCGCCGTGCCCACATCCCGGCCCTACCGCCTCCCCCACGAAGTGGCCGTCGACGCGCAGCAGGTCCTCCGGTGCCTGGCCCGCGGGGCACACCGGCAGGCTCTTGGCCTGTACCGCGGGCAGGTCGTTCCGCGGTCGGAGGCGCCGGGCGTCGTCAGTTTCCGCCGGCACGTCAGCGCCACCCTGCGCGAGGCAGTGCTGAGCAGTGCATCGCCGGATGAAGTCCTGCGGTACCTGCAGCTTCCCGAGGCAAAGTACGACGGCGAGGCCTGGCGCGCGGCGCTGCGCCTCCTGCCGCCGCGCTCACCCAAGCGGGCCGCGGTCGTCGCGGTGCTGGAACAGTTGGAAGCCGGGGACTGACGGGACCTTCGGAACGCTGCCGACCGTGCAGGCGGAGCCGGTGGTCTGGCGGCCCCTCTGCACCGTGCCGCGGCTGGAGCCGCAGCATGGGCAACCGCTGCAACCTGATTGCAACGTTGCCCTCCGTAGGCTCTGGGGACACAGACAGTGCGGTCTGCCGGGCCGTGGGGGTCCGGACACCGAAGCCAGAGGAGTCGACCATGACTGTTTACGCCCAGCCCGGAACCGAGGGATCACCCGTCAGCTTCAAGCAGCGCTACGAGAACTGGATCGGCGGCGAATGGGTCGCCCCGGTGAAGAACCAATATTTCGAGAACCCCTCCCCCGTGACCGGCAAAACGTTCTGCGAAGTGGCACGCGGGACCGCCGAGGACATCGAATTGGCCTTGGACGCCGCCCACAAGGCGGCACCGTCGTGGGGCAAGACCTCGGTAGCGGACCGGGCCGCCGTGCTGAACCGGATCGCGGACCGGATCGAGGAGAACCTGGAACTGCTGGCCGTGGCCGAGACCTGGGACAACGGCAAGGCCGTGCGCGAGACCCTGGCCGCCGACATCCCGCTGGCCGCCGACCACTTCCGCTACTTCGCCTCGGCCATCCGGGCCCAGGAGGGCCGGCTGTCCCAACTGGACGACGACACCACCGCCTACCATTACCACGAGCCGCTGGGTGTGGTCGGGCAGATCATCCCCTGGAACTTCCCCATCCTGATGGCCACGTGGAAGCTGGCTCCCGCGCTTGCGGCGGGCAACGCCGTCGTTCTTAAGCCTGCGGAGCAGACACCGGCGTCCATCCTGGTGCTGATGGAGCTGATCGCGGACATCCTGCCGGCGGGCGTAGTCAACGTGGTCAACGGTTTCGGCGTAGAGGCCGGCAAGCCGCTGGCGTCCAGTCCGCGGATCCGCAAGATCGCGTTCACCGGCGAGACCACCACCGGCCGGCTGATCAGCCAGTACGCGTCGCAGAACCTAATTCCGGTCACGCTGGAGCTGGGCGGGAAGAGCCCGAACATCTTCTTCTCCGATGTCGCCGCCGAAAACGACGCGTTCTACGACAAGGCGCTGGAGGGCTTCACCCTGTTCGCGTTCAACCAGGGCGAAGTCTGCACCTGCCCGTCGCGGGCGCTGGTGCAGGAGTCGATCTACGACTCGTTCATGGCCGATGCCCTGGCCCGGACCGAGTCGATCATCCAGGGCAACCCGCTGGACACGGACACCCAGGTCGGCGCCCAGGCCTCCAACGACCAGCTGGAGAAGATCCTGTCCTACATGGACATCGGCCAGCAGGAGGGCGCGAAAGTCCTGACCGGCGGCGGCCGGAACATCCTGGACGGGGACCTCGCCGACGGCTACTACGTGAAGCCCACCATCTTCGAGGGCGACAACAGCATGCGGATTTTCCAGGAAGAGATCTTCGGGCCGGTCGTCTCGGTTACCCGGTTCGGGAACTATCAGGAAGCCCTGCAGATTGCGAACGACACGCTCTACGGGCTTGGAGCCGGCGTGTGGAGCCGCAACGGGAACGTGGCCTACCGGGCCGGGCGCGAAATCCAGGCGGGCCGGGTGTGGGTGAACAACTACCACGCCTACCCGGCGGGAGCGGCGTTCGGCGGCTACAAGTCCTCGGGCATCGGCCGCGAGAACCACGCGATGATGCTGGACCACTACCAGCAGACCAAGAACCTGCTGGTCAGCTACAACGAGAACAAGCTCGGCTTCTTCTAAAGACAGGTCACGTCATGGCGTCTGCTTCACCGCAGGGGCAGGGTGCACCCACCCCGCCCGCCGCGAAACACGAGGCGGCGCTCGAGGCCGCGGTGGCGCTGCCCGGGGAGGATTTTTCCCGGGTGGCGCTCACTGGACCGGCGGTCGGGCTGCTGCAAAAATTGTGGGAGACCCACGGGCCGCTGATGTTCCATCAGTCCGGCGGCTGCTGCGACGGTTCCTCCCCCATGTGCTATCCGGCCGGTGAATTCCTCACCGGCGATGCGGACGTGCTGCTGGGCACGTTCGACCTTCCCGGCCGCGGGAGCCTGGACTTCTGGATGTCGCGGGAGCAGTTCGCGTATTGGAAACACACGCATCTGACCGTGGACGTGGTGGACGGGCGCGGCAGCGGGTTCTCGGTGGAGGCGCCGGAGGGCAAACGCTTCCTGATCCGCTCCCGGCTGCTCGACGGGAGCGGGCAGCCGGCCTGAGGGGGCGGTCGGGGCCGGGTGCCGATCTCCCTGACGCTCCGGTTTGGGCCCCTGCTCCGCTTATTAGGCGGAGCAGGCGCCCGAACCGGAGCAGGAGCGGGGACCACCGGGGGCGCGGACCGGAGCAGGAGCGGGGACCGGAGCAGGAGCGGAAACCTTGACTGCCCGCGCGGCTAGCGTTCGAAGAGGCAGAACGGGTGCCCCGCCGGATCGAAGTACACCCGGACGTCGTCCTGCGGTTGGTATCCGGCACGTTCAGCCCCTACCGACTCGGCGTGAGAGCAGTCGGCGGCCAGGTTCTCGACGACGATGTCCAGGTGCATCAGCATTTGCTGTTCGCCGGGTTCTTCGGGCCAGACCGGCCGGCGGTAGTCCTCCTCCAGCTGGAAGGACAGCCCCGGCCCACCGCCCGGATTGGCCAGCGTAACCCAGTCTGGCTCGATGGTGCGGATGTCCCAGCCCAGCAGCCGACCGTAAAACTGAGCCAAGGCCAGCGGATCCGGCGCTCCCAGCACCGTTGCATGCAGCTGCAGTCCTGTGGGGCCGGGCATCGCCGCTCCTCCCGTGGACGCACTTCCTGGGCAGTAGTCCGGCCATGCTACTGCGGCGGCGGCGCCGCGGCTAGCTCCCGGACAGGACTTCGGCCAGCGCCCGCTCCGCCACGCCGCGCAACAACCGGTTGTCATCCGAGGAGGTCAGCAGCACCGTCGCGATGTTCAACGCCCAGCCGCGGGCGCGCTGCCAGGTGTCCGGGGAAACGTCGGTGCGCGCTTCGACGGCCGCAATAAACTCCCGGCGCCCCGGGGCGTCAAACACCAGCCAGGCGGCGGCCAGGTCGGTGGCCGGATCGCCCGCGGTGATGTCGCCGAAGTCGATCACGGCCGCCAATCGGTTTCCGTTCACCACCAGGTTCCCCGGGTGGAGGTCGCCGTGCAGCCACAGTGCCGGTCCCTCCCACGCGGGCACGGCGGACAGCTGGCGCCACAGCGCCGTGACACGTTCTGCCTCCGGAATGGCCCCGGAAGCCAGGCGCTGCTGCACGGCGGCGTTGCGGGAGGACAGCGGCACGCCGCGCACCGGATTCACCGGGGCGCCCACCGGGGCGGGCACGTGCAGCGCGGCCACGAACGCCGCCAGCCCCGGGGCCAGCGATCGCCGTTCCTCCGGCTGAAGGCGCCAGGCAGCCCGGCCCTCCAGCCACGGCACTACCGACCAGGACCAGGGATAGTACGACGTCGAGCTGCCGCGGCGCGTCGGGGCCGGCACGGCGAGGGGCAGCTCCCGGGCCAGGGACGGGAGCCACTGCTGTTCATGCAGCACCAGATCCCCTGCCGCGGTCCGGCGCGGCAGCCGGACGGCCAGATCGGCTCCGAGTTTGAACGTCACGTTGTCCCGCCCGTTGGCCACCCGCACCAGTGGCAGCCGGGCGAGGTCCGGGAACTGGTCCGAGAGCAACCGCTGCACCAGGTCGTTACTGATGTCGATTTCGGCAGCAGGCATCGAAGCCATCTGTTTCCGTACTCCCCTTAATCGGCGGGCGTGGCCCCGCCGGCGGCGAAGGCTGTCGTACCCGGTCCGGTAGTCCAGCGGAACCGGCCCGATGTCGGCCCGGGTCCGCTAGGCCAGCGGAACCGGCCCGATGTCGGCGCCGGCGGACGCGCGCGTCCCCGGGCGGACCGGGCGCCGCGGAACCGGGCCGATATCGGCCCCGGCACGGCGCGACCCATCACCGCTCATCGTCCGCTCCACCGGCTAACCCTGAACGCCGAGACGTTCAAAGATCAGCTCGCGGACCCGACCGGCGTCGGCCTGCCCGCGGGTGGCCTTCATGACCCCGCCCACGATGGCGCCGGCGGCCTGGACCTTGCCGCCGCGGATCTTCTCGGCCACCTCGGGCTGGGCTGCCAGCGCGGCATCGATGGCTTCCAGCAGGGCGGAATCGTCCGACACCACGGCTAGGCCGCGCTTCTCCACGACCTCCTCGGGCGTGCCCTCCCCGGCGAGCACGCCGTCGAGCACTTGGCGGGCCAGCTTGTCGTTGATCTTGCCGGCCTGCACCAGACGGTCCAGCTCGACCACGGTCAGCGGGCTCACGCCCAGTTCCGAAGGTTCGAGTTCGGCTTCCTTGGCGCGACGGGAGATTTCACCCATCCACCACTTGCGGGCCACGGCGGCGGAGGCTCCGGCGGCAATGGTTTCCTCGATCGACTCCATCACGCCGGCGTTGACCACGTCGCGGAATTCGGCGTCGGAATAGCCCCACTCTGCCTTCAGCCGCTTGTGCCGTTCGGCCGGCGGTTCGGGCAGCCGCGAACGCAGTTCTTCGATCCACTCTTCGGTGGTGACCACCGGGACCAGGTCCGGTTCCGGGAAGTAGCGGTAGTCATCGGCGTCGGACTTGGGCCGGCCCGCGGTCGTGGAGCGGGTGTCCTCGTGCCAGTGGCGGGTTTCCTGGACCACCTTCCGGCCGGCGTCCAGGACCGCCGCGTGGCGCTGGATTTCGAAGCGGACGGCACGTTCCACCGCACGCAGCGAGTTCACGTTCTTGGTCTCGGAGCGGGTGCCAAACTGCTCCGAGCCCTTGGGCATCAGGGACACGTTCGCGTCGCAGCGGACGTTGCCGCGTTCCATCCGCGCGTCGGAGACGCCCAGGTTCTTGACGATCTCGCGGACGGCGGCCACGTAGGCGCGGGCCAGTTCCGGAGCACGGGAACCGGCTCCGACAATCGGCTTGGTGACGATCTCCACCAGCGGAACGCCGGCTCGGTTGTAGTCCACCAGCGAGTACTCGGCGCCTTGGATCCGGCCGGTGGCGCCGCCCATGTGGGTGAGCTTGCCCGCGTCCTCCTCCATGTGCGCGCGTTCGATCTCCACCCGGAACACTTCGCCGTCTTCCAGCTCGATGTCCAGGTAGCCGTCGTAGCAGATCGGGTCTTCGTACTGGGAGGTCTGGAAATTCTTCGGGGTGTCCGGGTAGAAGTAATTCTTCCGGGCGAAGAAGCAGGATTCGGCGATCTTGCAGTTGAGCGCGAGCCCAATCAGGATCGAGTACTCCACCGCCGACTTGTTCACCACCGGCAGGACGCCGGGCAGGCCCAGGTCCACCGGCGACACGTTCGTATTCGGCACATCGCCGAACGCGTTCGGAGCGGCGGAGAACATTTTGGTCTTCGTGTTCAGCTCAACGTGGACCTCAAACCCGAGGACCGGGTCGTACTTCGCCATCGCCTCTTCGAAGGAGACCAACTCTTCTGTTGCAGCCATTTACTTCACACCTCCGAGGACAGGAGCCTGAGCCAGCAGCGGGCCGCCCCACTGGGCTTCCAGCAGGTTTTCAAGACCGGCGCCGGCGCGGTACAAACGGGCATCTTCACGGGCGGGGGCCAGGAACTGGATCCCCACCGGCAGCCCGTCGGTCAGGCCGCCCGGCACCGATATGCCAGGCACTCCGGCGAGGTTGGCCGGAATGGTGGCCACGTCGTTGAGGTACATGGCCATCGGGTCGTCCAGCTTCTCGCCCAGCTTGAACGCGGCCGTCGGCGCCGTGGGAGAGACCAGCACGTCGACGGTCTCAAACGCCGCGGCAAAGTCGCGCTGAACCAGCGTGCGGACCTTCTGCGCCGAACCGTAGTAGGCGTCGTAGTAGCCCGCAGACAGGGCGTAGGTGCCCAGGATGATGCGGCGCTTGACCTCGTCGCCGAAGCCGGCGGCACGGGTGGCACCCATCACGCGTTCGATCGTCATCGGGCCCTCGGCCGGCAGCACGCGATGTCCATAGCGGACGCCGTCGAACTTGGCCAGGTTGGAGGAAACCTCCGAGGGCATGATCAGGTAGTAGGCGCCCAGCGCGTACTTGAAGTTCGGGCAGGAGACCTCCAGCACCTCGGCGCCGGCCCCGCGCAGCAGTTCCAGGGCCTCGTCGAAGCGGGCCTGCACGCCGGCCGCGTAGCCTTCGCCCTGCAGTTCCTTGATCACGCCGATGCGCATGCCCCGCACGTCGGCGTTCCGGGCGGCCTCGACCAGCGCGCCCACCGGGTCGGTCAGCGAGGTGGAGTCGGCCGGGTCGTGTCCGCCGATGACCTCATGCAGCAGCGCGGCGTCCAGGACCGTGCGCGTCACCGGACCGATCTGGTCCAACGAAGACGCCATCGCAATGGCGCCGTAGCGGGAAACTCCGCCATAGGTCGGCTTGACGCCCACCGAACCGGTCACTGCGGCCGGCTGGCGGATGGAACCGCCGGTGTCGGTGCCCAGCGCAAGCGGTGCTTCGAAAGCGGACACGGCAGCCGCAGAGCCGCCGCCGGAGCCGCCGGGGATCCGGTCCAGGTCCCACGGGTTACGGGTGGGACCGTAGGCCGAGTGCTCGCTGGAGGAACCCATGGCGAATTCGTCCAGGTTGGTCTTGCCCAGCATCGGCATGCGCGCCGCCCGGATCTTCTTGACCACGGTGGCGTCGTACGGGCTCATCCAGCCCTCAAGGATCTTCGAGCCGGCCGTGGTGGGCTGGCCCACGGTGACGATCAGGTCCTTGATCGCTATCGGGACGCCCGCCAGGGCATGCAGCTCTTCGCCGGCGGCGCGGGCTTTGTCCACGTCCGCCGCCACCGCGAGCGCCTCGTCGGTGTTCACGTGCAGGAACGCGTTGAGGTCGCCGTCGACCTCGGCGATGCGGTCCAAATGCGCCTGGGTGACCTCCACCGAGGACACCTCCGAAGCGGTCAGCATCTCGGCCAGCTTGGCCGCGCTGTGGGTAATCAGTTCGCTCATGGGTGCGTCTTACTCCTCGTCCAGGATCGCCGGAACTTTGAACCGGCCGTCGGCCTGGTCCGGTGCGTTCGCCAGGGCAAGTTCCTGGCTCAGCGTCTCCCCCACCACGTCCTCGCGGAACACATTGTTCAGCGGGATCGGGTGCGAGGTCGCCGGAACGTCGGGGCTGGCAACTTCCTGGACGGACTTGATCGAATCGACAATGACGTCGAGTTCGCCGGCCATCTTGTCCAGTTCTTCGGCGGTCATCTCAATGTGGGCCAGCCGCGCCAAATGCGCCACCGCCGCACGATTGATCTCAGACATGAGTCTCCTACGCGGGTGGAATGCTTTTCCTTTTCAGTCTACCGGCGCAGAAGGGTCGGGATTCGCCAGGGAATGCCGAGGGACCATCCCACGGCGACAGCCTCCGGCTTCCCGGCGTCCGGTCTTGGGCTGCGCGATCCGCAGGCACAGCGGGGGGACCACGGACTTGAGCGTTTCGGCTCACTTCCTGTGCCGCTTTATCGTTGACCGCCTGACACCGGGCACCTAGAATGTGGCACGCGCTAGGGCCCAGGCCGGGCCGTCGGACTTCCGGCGGTCTGCCGGAGTCCTTCGCGGCGAGGAGACCCCATGCGTCCGGCTCGGCTGGCTGCCATCGCCCTGACCGCTCTGCTGCTGCCGTGCTGCAGCAGCGCGGGGCAAGGCTCGCCCGCCCCGGCGCCGCACACCTCGGCGGGCCCTACTTCCATGACCTCTCGCGCGCCGGCCGCACCGCCGGTTGCGTCACCACCTGCCTCCGACCCGGCCGCCGCCGCGCCCCGGACAGCCGGCAACTCCGCGGAAAGCGTGAAATTCGCGGCGGCCGGGGACTTCGGCTTCGACGAAGGTGCCGCGCAGGTGCTGGAAGCGATGGCGGAAAGCGGCTCCCGGTTCGGCCTGGCGCTCGGCGACCTGTCCTACGGCCTTCCCGGCACCGAATCCGGGTGGTGCAGTTTCGTCACCGACCACCTGGGGCCGGATATCCCCCTGCAGCTGGTCGCCGGAAACCACGAAAGCGACGGCCGGAACGGTTCGATCGATGAATTCGCGCGCTGCCTTCCTCCCCGCTTACCGGGTGCCCACGGCGCCTATGGGCGCCAATGGTTCGTGGACATCCCCCAGCGGGACCCCCTGCTGCGGCTGATACTGATTTCGCCGGGCCTGGAGTTTCCCGAATCCGGCCTTTGGGACTACGCTCCCGGCACCGACCACTACCGGTGGACGGCCGCCGCCATAGACTCGGCCCGCGCAGCGCACATCCCGTGGGTTGTGGTCGGTTCCCACAAGCCCTGCCACTCGGCGGGCGCCTACGAGTGCGATCCCGGTTCCGCAGTGACGGATCTGCTGCTGGACAAAAAAGTGGACCTGGTGCTGCACGGCCACGAACACCTCTACCAGCGGACACACCAACTCGCCCTGGGGCCGGAATGCCCGTCGCTGCTGCCCGCGCACAGCGATAATGCCTGCATCTCCGACACCGACGCGGACTTCGTGTCCGGTGCCGGCACGGTCTTCGCGACGGTCGGCACCGGCGGACAACCGCTGCGCGACATCAACGGTTCCGATGCCGAGGCGCCCTACTTCGCCGCCTACTCCGGCGCAAACGCCGAGCCCGCGCACGGGTTCGTGGAGATCGAGGTGACCGAAAACTCCCTGATGGCCACGTTTGTGGGCGCCGGCGGCGCAAACTTCACCGATTCGTTCACGTTCAGGAAACCCTGAGCACGCGCTGCCTGCAGCGTAAGTTCCTGCGGCTGCTAGAGGCGTTTGACGAAGACCAGCAGCCGGATGTCGGTCCCGGGTACCGGCCAGTCGCGCTCCGGCACCCGGTCGAATCCCAGCGACTCATACAGCCGGTGCGCCGCGGTCCAGTCGCTGCCGGTGGTCAGGCTCACGGCGTTGATGCCCGGCAGCGTGCGCGCGTACTCCACGATGGCGTCCACGAGTGCCCGGCCGACGCCCGAGCGCTGCAGCCCCGGATCCACGGCCAGCATCCGGAACTCCAGTTCCCCCTCCCGAGCGATGTCTGCATACTCCCCGCCGGCCTGGGCCAGCGTGACCGCCCCGGCCACCTTTCCGCCCCGCTCGGCCACCCAGATCTCGGCATGCCGGGCCCGGTGCGCCACGTCGGAAACGTGCACCAGATACGGGTGGTCGGCTGCCGGGAAGTGTCCCGCGGCCAGGTACGCCTCGCGCGTCAGGCGCTCCACGTCGTCGAAATCGGTAGCGGTGGCAGGGCGGATGGTGATCTGCATGTGCTTGGGCGGTGTCCTTGCGGGTAGTAAACGTACGACGGCGGGGCTTGCCTGACCAGTTTCCCGCACCACGGGCGGTGCGCGCCAACACGGTTCAGGCCGGGCCGCCGGCCGGCCGTCGCGCCGACGGCCCGGCCGCCGGACGGGGCATGGGCGGAAGCAATTCCGGATTGACCCGCCGCTGCAAGGCGGCGACCGCCTCGGCCGGCAGCGCCAACAGGCCGTCGAGCTCCTTGCGGGCGCGCGCGTAGGCCAGCTGCCGCTCGGCGGGCGTTGCCGCCCTATCCACCGCGATGGTCAGCAACCGGCGCGCGGTGTTCAGCCGCAGCCGTTCGGGGCCGCTGAAGTGCTGGTCCTGAATGCGGCGGGCCTCGCGTTCGGCGATGTCGAAGGCGACCTCGTAGGCCCGCACGGCCTCGCGGTATTCGCGCAGCCGCTCATCGGTGGCAACTTCCGCAGCGGTGACCGGCCGGAGCCCGTCGGCGGTCCGCTTGGCGCGCAGGAACGCCACCGTGAGCGGCTCGCGGACATCGGACATCATGGGAAAATCGATCAGCTTGGCCACGTCCAGCTCATAGTCCAGCCAGCGCGCGTTCACCGCATCATGGTCGGCCATTACCGCCGCGGTGTCGCGGAGCCGCTGCTGTTCGGCGGCTGCGGCGGCACGCAGCCGGTCGGCCTCGCGCCGCGCGGCCTCCGAGCGTGCGCTTTCGTTGCGCCGGCCGCCGCGGTTCCAGCCCTGGCCGCGCCGGGTCCGCCTGGCACGCTGTCCAATACCGGAGACCACGGCGAAACCGACCCAGATGAACCACCAGGGGAAACCGTCGGCAAAGAATTCGTTCATGGCTCACCTCGCACATCCATCGTCCCATGGCGGGTGATGCCAGTCACGATAGTTTCACGAGACTGCGGGAGAACGGTTTGGGCCCGCGTGGTGCTGCCAGTATCCATCTCCCCGCTGAGAGCGGCCTATAACGTCGAGAACGCTGTATATCGTCGAAACCGGCCGATAAAGCCGCACGCCGGGACGATAAAGGCCGCTTTCGCGACGCCCGTGCAACTACCCCGCTGGGGGCCCCGGCGTCGGCGCGGTTATGCCGCGTCGGCACACGTTCCGCCCCTCGCGCGGCTACGGCTGCCCGGGGCCGTTGGCGCGGCGGTGGCCGACCCGGTAGTCGCTGCCGTCCGGCTCGCGGTCCAGGAAGCCGTCATCGACCAGGGCACGGCGGAGCATCGGCACATCGGAGGTGAACGCGGCCAGCCGGGCGTTCAGGTCCTTCTCAGCCATGACCTCGCCTCCGGCGATGACGCGGTCGCGGATGTAGCCCAGCAGTTCCAGCCGGTCCGAGGCGCGGGACGGCAGCACCACCAGCCCGCCGGTGAGAAACCTTTCCGGCCCGGCCGGCCCGGGTTTCCGGGCCGCGGCCAGCGCGGCCTTGAAGACGCGCGACTCGACGGCGAGGGCCCCGCCGTCGTCCGTCACCAGGCCGGAGGCAACCAGCTTCTGCCGTTCCTTGAGGGTCATCTCCGGCTGTTGGCCCAGCACCAGGGCGGCATAGAGCCCGCGCAGCCGCTCGCTGGCCAGGGCGGAGAGCAACTGCTGCCAGCTGGCGGCGGGCCCTGGCCGCTCCCCCGTCATGCCGTGCCGGTTTCCAGCAGCCGGCGGAAACCGTCCTCATCCAGCACTGTCAGGCCCAGGGACTCGGCCTTGTCCAGCTTGGTCCCCGCGTTCTCGCCGGCCACCACATAGCTGGTGTTCTTCGAGACGGAGCCCGAGGCCTTGCCGCCGCGGATGATGATCGCTTCCTTGGCCTCGTCACGGCTAAAGTTCGGCAGCGTACCCGTCACCACCACGGTCAGCCCCTCCAGGGTGCGGGGCATGCTCTCGTCCACCTCGTCGGCCATCCGCACGCCGGCGGCGGCCCAGGCGTCGACAATCCCGGCATGCCAGTCCTCGGCGAACCACTCTTTCAGCGCCGCCGCGATGGTGGGACCGACGCCGTCGACGTGCGCCAACTGGTCCTCGCTGGCGGCCCGGATGGCGTCCATCGAGCCGAAGGCCGTGGCCAGGGCGCGGGAAGCGGTGGGACCCACGTGCCGGATGGACAAAGCCACCAGGACGCGCCAGAGCGGCTGGGTCTTGGCCTTCTCCAGCTCCTCGAAGAGCTTCCTGGTGTTGGCCGTGGGAACCGAGGGCTTCTTGGCGGTGCCCTTGGTGTAGAAGTAGGGCACCAGCTCGATCTCGCCGGTGGGCACCCCCTTATCCTTTTTCTCGCGCCGGATCCGCACGTCGGCCAGGTCCTCGGGCCTGAGGCTGAAAATCCCGGCCTCGTTGGTGAGCGGAGGCTGTTCGGGTTCGGCCGGCCGGGTCAGCGCGAACGCCGCCTCGTAGCCCAGCGCTTCGATGTCGAAGGCGCCGCGGCCGGCCAGATGGGCCACCCGCTCGGTCAGCTGCGCCGGGCAGGACTTGGCATTCGGGCAGCGCAGGTCGACGTCGCCCTCCTTGCCGGGAGCCAGCGGGGTGCCGCACGAGGGGCAGTCGGTGGGCATCACGAACTCGCGCACCGGCGGATCCTGCGCATCCCGCAGCGCCAGCACCGGGCCCACGATCTCCGGGATGACGTCGCCGGCCTTGCGCAGCACCACGACGTCGCCGATCTTCACGCCCTTGGCCTTGACCACGTCCTGGTTGTGCAGCGTGGCCATCTCCACGGTGGAACCGGCCACCTTCACCGGCTCCATCACCCCGTACGGCGTCACCCGGCCGGTGCGGCCCACGTTCACCCGGATGTCCAGGAGCTTGGTGTGGACCTCTTCCGGCGGATACTTATAGGCCACGGACCAGCGCGGCACCCGCGAGGTGTGGCCCAGCGCGCGCTGCAGGCCGAAGTCGTCCACTTTGACCACGATGCCGTCGATTTCGTGCAGCAGGTCGTGGCGGTGCTCGCCGTAGTGCTCGATGAACTCCAGGATCTCTTCGTAGCTGTCCACGACCTTGAAGTAGGGGCTGGTGGGCAGCCCCCATTCCTGCAGCAGGGCGTAGGTCTCCGATTGGCTCTCGGCCTCGAGCCCTTCCCGGGCGCCGATCCCGTGGACGAACATATGCAGCGGCCGCTCGGCCGTCACCTTCGGGTCCTTCTGCCGCAGCGAGCCGGCCGCCGAGTTCCGCGGGTTCGCGAACGGCGCCTTGCCGGCCTCCACCATCCGCTCGTTCAGGGCCAGGAAGTCCTTGGTGGGGATGAAGATTTCGCCGCGGATCTCCACCTCGGCCGGGATGTTGCTGCCGGAGAGCCGGCGCGGGATGTCCGCGATGGTCAGGGCGTTGTGGGTGATGTCCTCGCCGGTCGTGCCGTCCCCGCGGGTTGCGGCGCGGATGAGTTCACCGTTGCGGTAGAGCAGGTTGACGGCCAGGCCGTCGATCTTCACTTCACTGAGCCAGCGCAGCTTCCTGCCGTTGCCCAGGTTGGCCACCGACGCCGTGGCGCGGTCCACCCAGGCCTTCAGTTCGTCCAGCGAAAAGACGTCCTCCAGCGAGTACATCCGCTGCAGGTGTTCCACCGGGGCGAAGGCGGCCGAGACCTCGCCGCCGACTTCCTGCGTGGGCGAGTCGTTGGCCACCAACTCCGGGTGCAGGGCCTCGATTTCCTCCAGCCGCCGGTACAGCCCGTCGAATTCGGCGTCCGAGACCAGCGGGGCGTCCTCGTTGTAGTACGCGTAGCGGTACTTGCGGACGTCCTCGGTCAACTGCTCGTACTCGTGGCGGATTTCGTCGCTGGGAATCCCGCTGGCAGGTGTTTCGACTGTGCTCACCTGACTATCTTGCCCGAGAAGCGCGGTTCAGGCGACGACGGCGGTGCTCGCGTGCCCCGGGCGGACCGGCGGCCGCTCAGTCTTCGGCGTCCGGCCGTTCGTCGAGCAGCGGCAGGTCGGCCGCGGTGACCAGATGGGAGGTGACGGCGTGCTCGACCAGCCGCGCGCGCCGGTTGGTGGCGAGCTTTCCGCCGCCGCCGCGCAGTCCGGCGACGCCCACCCGGTCCAGTTTGTCGCAGACGTTGTCCAGCTTGCGGTTGAACTTGGTCAGGGGCCAGCCCAGCCTGGCCGCCGCCTGCGAGGACGACGGAATCGAGCTGAGCCCGGTCCCGTCACGCTTGAGCATCGGCTCGGCCAGGGCCAGGATCAGGGCCTTTTGCGACGCGGTGAACACCACCGGGCCGATGGTGGTCTCGCCCACGGCATCCGTGTCCCGGTGTTCCTGGCGGAAGGACGGTGTCTTCACGTGGACCGACAGCTCATAGGTTGTGGGGCCGGCCGTGAAAACGATGTTCGTCTGGCTGAAGACCATCGGGATCCGCGCTCCCGGCGCCAGCCATGCCTGCATGCCCCCGGTGGAATCGGCGATGGTCGCGGAGATCAGGGAACCGACGTTTGCCAGCCACCAGATGCCGTCGTAGTGGGCGATCTGCAGGAACTTGCGGTGCAGGTAGGGGTTGTCGTCGATCTCCAAATCGCCTTCGCGCCCAATGGTGAACACGTCGTCGTTCGTGGCTTCGTACCATTCGCCGCAGAACTCAATGCTCACATCCGCCACCGCTAGCCCCCTTGTCTGCGCCGGCCAGGGGTCGGCGCGTGATTCATCGTTCCAAACCTACCCGCAAAAGCCACGCAGTCCGGGCAGCTACTGATCCGCGCAACCGCGGACCGGATCCGAGGCCCGGCCGTTGGCCCGCACCACCACCACTTCGATGCAGGTGCGGTCGTTCTGCGCCAGCGGCACGGTCGCCTCGGGCTCGCCGGTGCGCTCGGGCTCGCCCCGGCCCAACGCGGTAACGGGCGTCCAGATGAACAGGTCGCCGTCCCGCGGGTCAGGATTGGTCCAGCTGAAGACCGCCTCGCCGCCCCCGACCCGGCCGGCCAGGTCCTCGGGCGGCACCACGTTGCCGGACAGGCCCTCCAGGGCGTTCGCCGGCGGCCGGCTGACGGGGGCCTCGGCCACAGCAGCCTCCGGTGCGGGCCGATCGAGCACGACGGCGAC